>JAJDIC010000044.1 GCA_030266525.1 Desulfovibrio sp. OttesenSCG-928-G15
AATTTTATTCACCATCGCGAGTGGTACGAGATTGGAAATTGACGAGATTTGCGAAGTTGCAAGTATTATTACCGAAGCAGCTCATAAAGATGCACGTGTCATTTTTAGTACAGTACGTGATATGGATAAAAAGGGCGAACTGTGCGTTACGGTTATTGCTACTGGCATATAACAGAAGGATTTGACAGCAGAACATAATGTTCTGCTTTTGGGATTATACAACAAATATATGGAGCAAATCGGAGTCATTATGCTTGGAGCAATAATTGGAGATATTGTTGGCAGCCCTTATGAGTTCACCCCAAATAATATCAAGACCACGGAATTTCCTTTGTTCAGTAAAAGGTCCTGTTTTACCGATGACACGGTCATGACAGTTGCCGTAGCTGTCGGCATAATGCGCGGTTATCGTGACCCCAAAGCCACGAAAAACCATATCATTGACGCCTTGCACGATTATGGTCACGCCTTTCCTTCCGCTGGCTACGGTCAAAAATTTTACTTCTGGATGGCTCAAAAGAAACGTGAGCCATACAACAGCTACGGTAATGGATCTGCCATGCGGGTTTCTCCCGTGGCGTGGGCTTATGACACGCTTGAAGAGGTCGAAAGCTATGCCAAAATAAGCGCGGAAGTGTCGCATAGTCACCCGGAAGGCATCAAAGGAGCGTGCGCTACCGCAGCAGCGATTTTTATGGGTCGCACAGGTGCAACTCAGCAAAGTATCAAAGAATATATCAGCCACCGCTACGGGTACGACTTGACCAGGACACTTGAGCAAATTCGTCCGGGGTATGTCCATGACGAGAGCTGTCAGGGGTCTGTGCCTGAAGCTATAAGTGCATTTCTGGAAAGTACGAGCTTTGAAGATGCACTGCGCAAGGCAGTATCACTTGGTGGCGACAGCGATACCGTTGCTGCCATATGCGGAAGCATTGCTGAAGGGTATTATGGCCATCTCCCGCAAGAGATAGTTGACGAGGCTCTTGCCCGGCTTGACGAAAGTTTGATTACAGTACTTGTCGAATGGCGAAAGTGGCTGAGGGAAAAATAGCGAAAGACGTTTTTTCACGGAGATATGCATGATCTTTATTCTCACAGGTGCTGGTATCAGCCAGGAGTCATGGCCTTCAACACTTCACGAAAATGACGCTTTGTGGGAAGAGGGGGCGGTTGCGGATGTTGTCACCCCAGAGGCATTCAGCCAAGCACCTGAACGTATTTTATCATTTTACAATTCCCTACGAAGGCGGCTTTTGTCGGACGCCGTGGTGCCCAATGCAGCACACTTGGCGCTGGCGAGGCTTGAAGCATCGGTAAACGAAGATTTTGTGGTTGTTACCCAAAACATTGATGACCTTCATGAACGGGCCGGAAGTAAAAAAGTGCTGCACATGCATGGCCAACTTCTTAAGGCCTATTGCACCATTTGTGAGAGCCACTCTTTTTGGAAAAAGGATCTTACTGTTCAGAGTAAATGCGCAGCATGTGGCCGTATAGGCTCTTTGCGCCCCCCTGTGGTCGGGTTTGGTGAGCGGCCCTTGTATATGGAAGAAATAGAGGAGGCCCTCAGCCATTGCTACCTGTTTGTCTCCATCGGCACATCGTCACTCAACTTCCCGGCTGCTTCCTTTGCCGAACAGGCGAAGGCAAGAGGAGCCATTCTGGTTGAGTTGAACCTTGAGCCAACTGCCAATTCTCACCTTTTCCATGAACGTATATATGGGGCTGCCACCGAGGTTGTGCCCCGCTGGGTAGGACGTTTCCTGGGGCTCTGGAATCTGTCGGACAAGGAGATTCATCCCTCTTTGCCCGATAGTGGTGCTTTATAATGCTCCAGCTTCAAATCCTTGGTTTTGTATACATCACGTTTTGGAACATTCCCACAGTGGATGCCAAAAATATAATCTTCTTCAAAATATTATCCATTCCATATTCTGGATAGCATATCAGGTACTTTTGACGTGTGCCCAACTTTTTACAATTGGTGAAGAAGTTGCGGCACCCAGTATTGGATTCTGCGGATGCAACGGGGTGGTTCTTCATGTATCTTGACACAAATTATTGCAGCTTTGACGCTGCACGGGAATGCCTTCACATTACTCTTCCCTGGAATAACTGTCAGTATCGAATAGGCTCTTGGGCGAAGGGCTGTCCCACGGATATGCTGAACGGGGGGGCATGGCAGCCTGTAATAGGAGAGCTGGACATTCCTTTGGCCACGGACCTGCTCACCGCTGGCGAAGAAAACCACCCCATAGCGCGCTATGCGTATACAGTTCCTGCGCCTGTTCGTGCCCCACTCGCCGAGTGTAACCAGGGGCAGCTTGCCGTTCTGCAAGTATGTGCAGCAAGCCAGCGGGGCATACAGTTATTGCACAGTTCGCCCTTGCTGCTGTGGTATGTTTCCCCGTATTTGCTGCTTCATGCTCAGGGAGAACCCGAGCGCATCCACCAACTCCTGGGGCTTAAGCAAAACGACCTGCTGAACATGGCTTGCGGACGCCGTGACAAGTCACTTCTGAAGCTGCTGGATCGCATTCCCTTGCCTGTGGGAGTCTCTGCCCCGCATACCTTGCTGACATCCCTTTTGACCAGCGAGCCAGCCGGTGCCCTGTTGCGCCATAAAAAGGCATTAGGCTGGGATTATCTCGATTTGCTTCATCATTCAGTGCTCATGCTGCACCTGCCACTGCCCAGAAGCATACTTCTGTCCGAAATGCCTACCAACGCCATGCGCTCTGCGCTTGCAGAATCCCGACGCATTGTTGAAGACACAAGGCGAATGGGGGCTCAACTTGGAATTGCCGATACAAACGCGATCATTGGCGACTGCCGAGACTGGAAGCAGATCGTCCACGTTCACGATTCGTGGGCAAAAAGGCTTGCTACTGCGAAATTGGATGACCTTGTCGCTTCATTGGGCAACGACCTGCCAAGCCCCCCGCTGCCGGGAACAGATACCATTTTCCCCATAGATACTGTTCGTGAGTTGCTGATTGAAGGCAAGGTTATGCATCACTGCGTAGGAGGCTACGTTAGTAGTGTCAGGGCGGGAGAGTGTTATATTTATCGGATGATAGAGCCGGAAAGAGTTACCATAGAGCTTAGGCAAACCGCCAAGGGACGCTGGCGGGCAGCACAGGTGACGTCTTACTGCAACAGAAAGCCCGCTCTGAGCACCCTCAGGGCTTTGGACAATTGGTTATTGGAAGCTAACGGCAATTTGCGCTGAAAATGTACGAGTGATAAAAAGAGTGGTTACTAAGTGACAAATATACGTCAGCAAGCAGCGGCACGCGCTTTTGTGGCGGAAGAGCTTGGAAAAGATAAACCGTTTCTTGCTGCCGTTGCCCTGGACGGGCTAAAACTTGAGTTTGTACCAAAAGAATTCAAGACGCAGGAAATATGTCTCGCTGCTGTGGCCAATGAAGGAACGGCTCTGCGTTTTGTTCCAAAGCGCCACATAACACACGAACTTTGTTTAACGGCTTTGCGGAGCGATGGTAAGGCGCTTAAATACATACCGGATGCTTTCAAAACTGCAGAAGTATGCCATATGGCAATGAATCAGTTGTGTTTTTACCTTGAGTATGTTCCGAATGAGCTGAAAACGCCCGAAATGTGCTTTTTTGCTGTGGAAAGAAACGCAGAGGCTCTTGAGTACGTTCCGGATGAATTAAAAACACCGGAGCTTTGTCATTTTGCCGTCAGCAAGGATGCATATGCATTTGAGTTGGTGCCAGATGCGTTGATTACTTCGGAATTATGCCATATCGCTATTCAAGGGGGCTATCTCCCATCCAAGAATGATGCCAGGTTTTTTAGCGAAAGAATGAAAGGTCAAAATATGGGCTAGTTATGCCTCTCAATGCAAATGATGAGTCAATTAGGAAAGAGTTCAATTTGAACAATAATTGCTGGGGGAGATTGGCTAAAATAATTGTTTAGCGATGGCTAATATAAAACAGCGAGTATTTGTTAAGGAGGAAATAGTCTGTGCCGTCCGTTTCTTTTTAAGCCCTGCCCTTGTCGGAGAAGCCCGACTACAATGAGGAATGTATGCACATTATCGTAACACCCAAAACACGTTTGCGGGATATCTTTACGAAATTCACTGGCTCTTGTGAATTTTTAGCTATCCGGTTTTTCCCAGTAACTGAAATGAAACAAGCCAAAGATACTCCGCACAGTATGGAGCTTGTGCCGCTTGATTATAGTAAAACGCTATCGGAGTGTTGTTCTCAGGAAGTTGACCCCGAGTATGAATTCCTGATTACGATGGACACGCGCACAGGCACAATTGAGGAGGAATTTTTAGCCTCGTTCGGGATATATGCCCAGGTATGTTATATCGACGATGAGCGACTGTGGTGTTCCAACGCCTATACAGACGAATACAGACTGGAAGGGTTTGAAGAATATTTGGCAGATCAGGACTGTGCCCCCATACGGGAGTATATTAAAGCCAGGAGAGGGATTTTGGGCAGAAAGAAACCTCCCAAGCCGAGATATCCTGGCCTGTGGGGCGAATTAGACAAACATAACACTGCTGTATAACACGCGGTAAATACTCTATGAATGGGTACAGGGCATGCAAACAGGATGGATCGATTTTTCGCGCGACGAGCGCAATCGCATTATAAAAGCGCTTTCTTTACTTGAACAGCCCGGCGCTGTGGATGAACTGGGGATAGGCGTAGTCCGCGACGCTTACTCGGATATTCTCTTCCCCGGTATTTCAACTCTGCAAAAACGTGCGAAATATTTTGTTCTCATCCCCTATATTTTTGCCCAGGCTGAGAAACAGTCGTTTGGCAGTGCTGACGATGTTTTGCCGTGGGTGGAGAAACAGGAAGACGCTATGGCTTCCTTTTTGATACACAATAGCAGAGATGCTGATAGGTGGGGCATACACGGCTTGCTCTCGCACAACCATATTGTGAAGCAAAAGCCTTCAGCGATTTATTGGGGGGGGGCTTCGAACATTCGGCATTGTCAGGCCCGAGACCATTTCGCTGTCCGAGGCTTGCCGGATCGTTTACGAAAAGAGCCGCCAGCGAGCAAAATCCTCGCCGTTACGAAAGGAAGACACCGATTTTGATGACCCAGCAGCGTACATGGATAATGAGGTTCTTTTCGCGCCGCTTGTGCCGGATTACAATTTTCCCAAGAAGGCCGCCATTTTGCTTACGAGAAAGGAAGCACTCTTTTTGTGGTCGAAAATAACAAACGCCATAGCGGTCCGTGGGTCTCTTTTGGAATATATGTTGAAGAACGAGTCAGATTGGCCTTCTTTTGACAAAATATCAGCAGCCAAACTGCCTGCATCTCTGGCGCGAACAGTGCGTTTGGCTCAACAGTTTGCAGAGTTTATTTACGGCGCGCATCTGCGGTACAATGTGCTTTATTCTGGTATAAATGATGGAGAGCATGCAAAGCGCTACGCGAAATGGGCGAAGGCCTTCTCATTTGCAGCGCTTGACCTTGGGGCAATTTTGGCAAATGTTTCTCGTAAAAATGCGGCAACAGAACGTTTCCTTTATGGTTTTGCCAAGGCTGCCCGTTTGGGCAATATCGACAGGGTGAATACGCTTATTGTCGAACGGGAAAAAGAAGTCAAACCAGGAGGGCGGGCAAAAATTGGAAAGCCCAAAGAGTACCCGTACACCACGCCAGTGCATAATCATAAACTGGCTTACCGGTACAACACCGCTCGCGGAATTGTTTATGAAATTCTGGCTGGATTGGATGGAGGAAATGAGTGACGATTTTCCACTATGAATCAGACAGATTGGACTACGGAAGCCTGCTCAAGCCAAAAGACGACTACACTGTTCAATTCGCAGTGGGCTTCACCTATTCTTTGGATTTGGAAGCTCTGTTGGGTATTCCGCTGTCGCTGGCCTTGGCGGGAGACATCAACTCCGGGCTTGGCGATTCCCCATATCCTTTGCTGGAGGGCATTCGGCGTTGTGGTGATTCACTGGCCATATTTTGTAACGCTGGCAGCATAGCTCTGCCGCGAAAAAAGAAGAATATTTTTGCGCTACTGGAAGAAAGCGTGTTTGAAGTGCGTTTTTCGGGAACCGAAAACTTCCACCCTAAGCTCTGGTTTATAAAATACCAGCGCAATGGCGACAAGAGTAATGCCTACATAAGGCTGATAGTCCTTAGCCGCAACCTCACCTTTGACAGAAGCCTTGACTATGCGGTGGCCTTGACGGGAGACGTAAAAAAACGCCCTTGCACCAAAAATGCTCCGCTGGTTGATTTGCTTAACTTTGCTGCGCTGAGGGCCTCTAAGAAAAAAAAACAAAAAATACACAGTCTTGCCAAAGATGTTGCAACCACGCGCTTTACGGTGGAAGCCCCATTTGACGACTATGGGTGCATTGCTTTTGGCCTTGGAGAAGACACATCCCCCGAGTCAATTTTTGGCAAATGTGAAGATATTATAGTGGTTTCTCCCTTTCTGGATGGCGACAAGGAATGCAAATTTTTAAAAGAGCTTTCCGGGGTGGCCAGCGGTAAAAAGACGTTGTTTACCAGAAAAAGCTCACTGAACAATGAAATTTTTACTATTTTTGACGAAGTTTATATCGTCAAGGACGCTCTTTTGGAACAGGACATCGATAACGAGGATAGTGTTTCGCCGAATCCTTGTGATCTACATGCAAAACTGTATTTCACACACAGCCAAAGGTGCAACTGTTTGTACGTTGGATCTACTAACGCATCGCGCAAAGGATTCTCGGCAAATATTGAGTTTTTACTGCGACTACGCCTCAAGACCCGGCAACTGGACTACAAATCGATGAAAAGTGCTCTTTTGCCGGAAAAGTGCAATCCGTTTATGCGGATTGCCAGCTTGGACGAAGAGTTGCCTTCCGTCGCGGAATCGCTCCGGAGAGAAAGGGATTTCAAAGAAGCCATGCGCTCCATAACAGACGCGACAGTTACCAACGGTGGGGAAAACGATCAATTTTCGCTTGTCATCAATGCGCATTCTTGTCCGGTGCGCGCATCTCTCGCGCCCTTATGTTCAAAAACGGATCGGCTTGAACCGTTATGTGACGGCCTTACTTTTACTGGTCTTGCCCAAGAGGAACTGAGTGAATTTTTCATTCTCAAGGTGGAAGGCAAGGAGGCCGTCATAAAAGTGGCCGTGAAAGGCATTCCGGCTACGCGCGATCAAGCCGTGTACGGCAGTATTATCCGCGACACAGATGATCTTATGAACTACTTTTTCTTCATGCTCACAGGGCGGTCTTCCCGCCGGGCTTCCGGAAAACATAAAGGTGGCGGCGACGGTGATGCGAAGTACACGCCCATTTCTCCGGCTCTTTATGAAAATATGCTTGAGCGTATGGTAGAGAACCCCAAGCAGGTGCTTGAGCTTGAGAATGTTATGAATCGTCTGGAAAAAACGAAAGTGTCAGAAGAGTTTAGCGGAATGCTCTCAGCGTTCAAAGATGCGGGCAGGGGGAAGGTGCGATGAAGCCCAAAGATTTTCAGAAAGCCACCATAAATCGCATCTGCGAAATTTTCGCTGTGGGCGCGCAAAATAAAGTACTGCTTGCAGATGAGGTCGGCTTGGGGAAAACCATTGTGGCACGCGGCGTTGTTGAAGCCATGGCCCTGAAGTATAATGGGATGAACGCGAAGCCTTTCAGGGTTGTCTATATTTGTTCCAATGCCAATATAGCGAACCAGAATGCGGAGAAATTAGGGATTCCCAAAGAGGATTGCCTCAAAGTGTCCGAAAGCCGCCTTTCCATGCAACACTTGAAGGTATACGAGCAGCAGGCAAAGACGCGGGGCGGAACACAGCTTATCCCGCTAACGCCAGCGACCTCGTTTTCTTTGACCAATGGCTGCGGCACTCAGAGCGAAAGGGCGCTGATATTTGCCTTGCTGGATCACTTGACCGATTTGAAGCGGGTAAAAGGTTTTTCGGCTTTCATGCGCCATTACGAGCTTCGCTATTGGGATCATGAAGTTCAGTCTGCGCGTAGTAAATGCGTTGACGCCGGAAAGCAATATTTCGCGGAAATGGGTGTGGCGTTACAAGGTTTCGATTTTTCGGCTTTGAAAGAAAGAATCGTGGAGTTGTGCGGGCAAAAGGAAGCGCCGCGCGCCGATAAAGTCGCAACCATCAATGCCCTGCGGACCATTTTTGCCAAGATTAGTTTGGAAAAGCTTGAGCCGGATCTTGTCATTATGGACGAATTTCAGCGTTTCAGCGAGTTGCTTAATCAAAAAGATTCCAATGAAAGCAGTATGCTGTTCAATAAGTTTATTCGGAGCAATGGAACAAAAGCGCTTCTTTTATCCGCAACGCCGTACAAGCCGTATTCCACGCTGGGCGAATTATGCCAGGGCGAGATTGAGCATCATGAAGAGTTTTTAGACGTCATCAGCTTTTTGCACGACACCCCGCAGAAAACCGCTTCCTTTAAGACTATTTGGCACAATTACTCACAATCTCTTTCGGAGTTGAGTATAGAGGGAGCGGCTGTCCTTCGCACGCACAAGAAGCATGTCAGGGCGGCAGAAACGAGCCTTTACGAAAGCATTTGCCGTACAGAGCGTTTCAATTCCAGCATTATTGATGATTCTGGAGCCAAAGAGGTGCCCGTATCAAGTGCGGATGTCCTTTCCTATCTGGAGATTCAGAAATATTTGCGCATGTGCGGCGTTGATGAAGTCCCGCTTGATTATGTCAAATCCTCTCCCTATCTGCTCTCATTTATGGATCGCTACAAACAGAAGGAGGCCTTGAAAAGATTGGGGAGCAAAAGGCGGGTTTGGGAGTTGCCCAAATACGGCACTCTGCTGCTCAAGGAAGGCGATATTGATAAATATAGGTCGATCCCACCGAACAACGCTCGCCTGCAACATCTTGGAAATTTAGTTTTTGACAGAGGGAAAGGCGGTACGGGGAAAAATGGGATGGAGCAGTTACTCTGGTTGCCTCCTTCACGTCCCTATTATTCTGTTGTCAAAGGGGTTTTTGCAAAAAAGAAAAATCTGTCGAAGTTTCTGGTCTTTTCAAGCTGGGAAATGGTCCCGCGCATGCTTGCAAGCATGCTCTCCTACGAGGCTGAACGGTTAGTCTGCGCGAAACTCCCGAAGAAGAAGCGCTACTTCGTCGAAGACGATAAAAAACGCGCATCCACAACCCGACTTCGCGACGATGGAGACACGCTTCTGAACTATCCCTGTGCTGCGCTTGCCAAGTTATATGATCCGCAGGCACATGACGGAAAAAGCCTTACGCAGGTGCGAAAACACGTTGCTGGCAAGGTGCGCGAATGTTTGCATCAATGTATGAAAGAGCACAGCCTTCGCAAGGCCAAATCCTCTAGGGGCGGAGCGAAAAACCTTGCTCTTTTGTTGCATTTTCTGGATGGCGAGGCAAAGGAACCGCCTTCGGTCATTCCATTTAATACAGAAAAGGTGCTTACGGACATTGCCTTAGCCTCTCCGGCTGTATGCGCATATCGGCTTTTGGCCGACCGGAAGCTCGCCGGGAGGATCGGCGTATGTTTTGTCTCGTTGTTCGGCAAGCCTGACTCGACAGATATTTTGAGCACTTTAGGCAGCAAGGATAAAAAGGCATATTACGAAAGTGCGTTGGAGTATTGCGCCGAAGGCAACCTGCAAGCGGTTCTGGATGAATGGGCCTATGTCCTCAACAAGAGTGGAAAGGACCTTGTTGAGCTAATGGAGCAGGCCTTTTTAAAAAGTGTGACGGTCCAGGTGGACACCCTTGAATCTTTCAGTGATTTTAAACGCAAAAAAAAACCGCGCCTGCGAAACCACTTTGCTGTTGGGTATTTTGATGCGCGCCTGGAAGATAAAAAGGTGGAGCGAGCAGAAAGCATTCGTGTGGCTTTCAATTCCCCGCTTCGGCCCTTTGTTCTGGCCACCACGTCAATCGGCCAGGAGGGGCTGGATTTTCACTTGTATTGTCGCAAAATATGCCATTGGAACCTGCCTGCAAACCCGGTTGATCTGGAGCAGCGCGAAGGCCGGATCAATCGCTACCAGTGCCTCGCCATACGGCAGAACATCGTGGCCAGGTATGCTGATACCGCGAGGAAAAATGCAGTGTGGGAGGGCATGTTTCAAGCCGCCAGCAAAAAAGAGAAGCAAGGCTTCTCCGACTTGGTTCCTTATTGGTGCCTGCCGAATGCAGCAGGCCCACAAGTGCAGATTGAGCGCATCGTTCCCATGTATCCCTTTAGCAAAGACGTGCAAGTATATAAGCGTCTGATACAGGTGCTGATGCTCTACCGCCTTACACTCGGGCAGCCACGGCAGGAGGAGTTGCTCGAAAACCTTGATGCTGCGGGCTTGACCTTGAAGGATGTGCAGGATCTTTTTTTTAACCTCAGCCCATATTGGCGAGCTTCAAGCTCTCGCCCCATATGGTTGACGAATCTTGCTCAAGCGGAATCTTTGAGCCAGATAGACACATAGGATGCAGAGTGCATTTTTAACGAAGCACTGATTTGATGGTTTTTTTGCCCCTTGGCCGCGTCAGGCTCTCCCCGTGCTATCCTCGCCCGGAATTCTCCTTCCTTGCCAGTGAACAAAAATTCTCATTAATCAGCACTTCCTCAAATTTCTGTGCTGCTTTTGCGTTGTACACAACGTGCACAACGCAGTTTCTCTATAGTTTCTCGCTTGCGGGCACAAACCCGATTCGACGCTCCCGGCTTTCGGTTTTCAAAGACTGCTCTTTGGCGAGAGCGTCAACAAGCGTTTTGTGTGTGACTGTTTGCGGGTCGGTAAACAGGGAATCATATTGCGCGTGGACAGCGTGAAAATCGCCCGGAGTAAGGCAGGTCATGCCGAGTAATCGCTCTTGCAGTTCTTGTGGAAACGGCCCGGCGCATAGTGGACTCAACATCTTTTGGTATAATGCCTCAATCTGCGCCGGTTTGGCATAGGTAAATGCGACTTTATGGGAAAAGCGCCGTATGGCCGCGGCGTCAAGACTGGCTCTCCTGTTGGTGGTGCATATACAAAACCCTCGGCATTCTTCCAGGGCTGTGAGGAATTCGTTGACCAGACCGGTTTCCCAAGTTTGCTGGGCCTTGTCGCGCGAATGGAGAAAGGTATCTGCTTCGTCAATAATCAGGACGGCCCCTTCGTGTTCCGCACTTCTAAAGGCATCTGCCACCAGTTGTTCAGATTCTCCCACATATTTGCTGAGCAAGTCACTGGCCCGTTTGACGACACATTCCCGGTCCATTTTTTTCGCAAGATAGCGGGCGAGGGCGGTTTTGCCGGTTCCAGGAGGACCATAAAAAAGCATTGTTCCACTACCGGGACGGATGCCGCCTCCTTCACGCATGGCGCTGTCAACCCTGCAACTCTTTTCGACAAGGCTGGCCGCAGAACCTTCCAAGCAGACACCATCCAGCGTAAAATCTGAAACCGCCTGTGGCTTGATGCGCACTCTCCTGCCACTACGCTGCAAGGTTGTCTGTGAGCGAAGGACGCGCTCCAGAGCTGCAAGAAACTCCTTCTTTCCCTTATACATATCCTTGGCCTGTGAAACGGCGTTATGTATGAGGGCTGCCTCCACTGTATAGTTTTTGGCCAACATATCGATTTGTTCGCTGTCAAGTCTTTTCGAAATGCGGTGATGGGCCAGAATCTGCCGCCAGATATCGCTTCTCTCCCTAGCGCCAAGCTTTTCGAAGTGAATACTGAAAGTGAAACGGCGGCGAACAGCCGGGTCAATATGCTCAACCTGGTTGGTAATCCAGACTACCCTATGTTCTGGCTGCTCCAGAAAATCGTTCAGCCAGGCCTTGTCTTTTGTTTCTCTCCCAAAATGCCAGTCCGTATCCAAAAGTCGTTCTGCTTCATCCACAAGTACAAAAGCGCCTTTGTGTCTGGCGGCGACGTGCAGACAGGCCGTTAGCGAAGCCCTGCGGTCGCTTTCGCTATCTCCCTCCCGGCTGATGACGCTCCAGGCCTTCACGGCACAGCTTCGCGCCAGATTGTACGCGAACGTGCTTTTCCCCGTTCCCGGCGGGCCGTACAGCAAAATGTGGACTGGCTTTTTGCTGGCTTGCTCCAGCAACTTCCTGGCATGGGCAACATCATCCTGAGGAACTTGGAACGAGTCCAAAGGCAAAACGTTACCGCAGAGAGGGCGGCTGAACAGATCATTTGTGCTTGGCCCGTCACTTTCCCAAAAAGAGAGCAGGCAGTCTTTCAGGCGAAGCTGATTGCCAAAATGGTCTTCAAGCAATCCGGATTTTGCGAGTTCGGACGCGCAGGACTGTAAGCGCTCCGGTTTCATGTCCAGCATATGGGCCAATATGCGCCGGTTGACGTATCTATAGACGTCGAGGTGATCTTCGAAGTAGCCCTCAACTACGGAATAATTCTGGTTGATGAACACGAATTCGCACAAAGTCAGGCTCTCTGCGTGTAAGCCAAAGGTCTGTTCAAGACGCTTCAGAGCCGTGCGGTATCTGGGCAGCGGCCTTGCACTGTGCTTGTGGGCCATTGCGCACTCACGCTTGATGAGCCGGGCAAGAACACCTTCCAGGCAAGCATGCTCCTCGCACAAGTCTTCCAGTTCACGGGCAAGTCTGTCCTGCCGCACACCCAATAGTTCTTTCAGTGCATTGCGGGCTGCAACAATTTCCGATTTGCTCGTGTTTTTGGGGAATTCTTTCAGCGCATTCTGCAATGGACGGCGCAACCCTCCCGTGACCCATTGCAGGCATTCAAAAAAGCTGGAATCCCAATTGTTGGTAAGTTCCAGGCTTTTCAGAAGCCACCCGGCGGTTTTGGCCCGTGCATAGACAGCTTCCGGGGCATTAAGCGTTCCATATCCTTTTGGCTTGGCTCTCATAGTTACGCTCCTTTCAGGCTTGATGATTGGAGCATATTGGGAAAACGTTCCATATTATGATAGATGTAGCCAAAAAAACAAACGCCAAATAACATATTAATACCGTGAAATTATTTGTTAAAATAGACGCCGCGCTGTCTGTCGTTACTCCTTCTCGGCAAAACAAACAAAATACAGTAAGTGGCTATATTTACTGCGTATCAGCTGGGATTTCCGTGGCGGTGCCCTTTATGAGCGTGTACCACGTGTCTGCCTTGATAGCCTCACCATCTACAAAAACGGGAAGAATTGAGACAATGCGTTCATAACGGTCCCTTTCAGCCAGGATGAGCCAACTGCCCTTTACACCTTTGGCCTTGCCGCCTCTGCCCGTCGCTATGGCGAGGCCTTTTTCTCCACACGTTGCCTCACCGTTTTCCCCAAGCGCGATGGCCTCAGCCAAACGCCCGTGCGCAAATGCCTTGCCGCCATCAGAACACGCAACCGCCTTGCCTTGTGAGCCGAAAGCGTAGGCTTCCCCGAACTCTTGGACTATGGCACTGCCGTGCGAGCCATAACTCACAGCGGACCCGTTCCCCAAGGCCGCAGCATTTCCACCGCCGGAGATTGCCCACCCGCTTGACAGGGTAACAGCATGCCCCAGAGGGCCGGAAGCAGCCGCATTGCTTCCGAAGCCAAGAGCAACGGCATGGCTGGAGAATCCAGACGCCGCCGCGCCGCTATATCCCCCCAGCGTGAAGGCCGCACAAAAAACTCCGAGTACGGATGCATTACCGTACAGAAGAGATACAGCGCGGGCACTATCCCCAGCACAGTTAGCATCCCCTTCGGAAACCACTGCATTCCTACAGTCCTTTCTTGGTATATGAGCGCATGCGCTTTCTCGAACAGAAATTGAGCCAAAATCTTTCGGGGAAATTTGCTTGATCTCTTTGACCTCTGTGGCGAAATATCGCTCATCCGTGTCTTCTTTCACTCCTTCAGCCTCTACAGAAAAAAGAGTAAACGGTGAGCTGAGGATAGAAAAGTTCACAGGTGCCCGGTGCACAATAAAGCCTGCGCTATGTGACCGATCCACGTTTTTGTACCAGAGTTTTTTATTTGAATACCAGGGCTTAAAAGCTTTGCGCTTACTCATAGTTACTCCGTGTTTTTAGTTATAGAGCCATGCACCTCAAGCCGGAGCCTAGCGGCGTATGACCCTTCAAAGCGGTAAATCCTTTGGCCGCCTATTGGAGTATATTTGAGTAGCGTTCCATTTTGTGATAACTGTACTATGAAAAGGAGCCTATGATTGTTACAGCAACAAACGGCTTTTCTCCTTTTTTGTATCGGTCAAATCTAATACGCGATCATACGCCCAGGGCGGTCTGTCTCGCACCGTATCACTCTGTTGCCTTGTTGACTGTGTAGGTATTTATGGATATGCTTTATTTGATTTTCAAAGCCGACACTTTGGAAAAAGGGCAGACGCGCTCCCGGCGGGGGGCCGAGTAGGAGAAAAACCTACATATATGCTGTCAGGATAGTCGGTATTCATGCGGTAAGTTCCTGCATGAACGTAGCTGCAAAGCGCCCGTAAAATCGTAACACGCATAATGGCTCTGATAGACCATTTGCAACGATTTTACGGGCATTTCTTATGGATTTTCTTTCTAATGACAATGATCGGCTGTTGGTGACGAAAGACGCGATATTCTTTCTTGGTATCTCTCGTGCTTCTTTTTACCGCAACATACAGAGAGGTATTATTCCCGCTCCGCGCTACATGGGCTGTACGCCTGTTTGGCGGCTTGGCGACTTACGGAATGTTTATGCCGCGCTTCCTGACGCTCCACCTGATGCTGCTGCCCTCAATTCATCAAGATAATCGGCCCAGGCTTGCATAAGCTGTCTGCGCTCTTGCATATACTCGGCACGGTTATATACTGCTCTGATTTTGTCGTAGCCCTTGTGCGCCAGTTGTGCCTCTATTACGTCCGGCTTGTGGCCAAGCTCATTTAACAGGGATGAGGCCATGCTCCGAAAGCCGTGGGCCGTCATTTCTTCCTTGGAATACCCCATATTCCTCAAAGCTGTCAGAACTCCGTTTTCCGACAAAGGCCGATTTCTGCCCCTGGGTGAAGGGAACACATATCTTCCTTTGCCGGTCAGCGGGTATATGTCTTTCAGTACCGTCAGGGCTTGCCGGGACAAAGGTACTTTATGCTCTATGCGGCCTTTCATCTTTTCTGCCGGGACTGTCCATAGGGAGTTCTTGAAGTCTATCTCTTCCCACTCTGCATGGCGGATTTCACCCGGCCTGCAAAAGGTCAACGCAGAGTAAGCAAGTGCGGCTCTTACAACGGCACTTCCCTTGTAATCGTCAATCGCAGACATCAATGCCCCCACCTTTATCGGGTCAGTGATTGCAGCAAACTGGCCTCGGACAAAGGGTTTCAGGGCCGCGCGAAGGTCACGACAGGGGTTATGCTGAACGGCTCCAAGAACAACAGCATAGCCGAAAATAGAGTTACAAAATCCCAGAACTCTACTTGCCGTTTCAAACGCTCGCCGGTCTTCAATTTTGCGGAGCATGGCGATTATGTCTTGCGGGCCAATCGCTGCAATTGGAAATGCCCCAAAGGCCGGGAAAACGTCCAGGCGCAAGCGGCCTTCAACAGTTCTGGTATGGCTTTTTGCCCAAATATCTCGCTGTTTTTCGACATACTGATCGGCAATTTCTTTGAACGTGGGGGCATCTTCAAAGACCTTCACACGCTTTTTTTCAATAGCCGGATCACGCTGTTCTGAGAGTTGGCGCTTCGCCTCATCGCGCTTATTCCGGGCTTCTTTCAAAGATACGGCGGGCCAAACCCCAAAAGCCATACGCTTTTCCTTGCCACCTATCCGGTATTTCATGCGCCACATCTTGCTTCCGGCAGGAGAAACCTCAAGGTACAGCCCACCGCCGTCATAGTGCCTTTGTGGCTTGTCAGCAGGCTTCAAATTCTTGATCTTGATGTCTGTCAGCTTGTTTACGACGATTGGGGGCATTGTGTCTCCTTTCGGGGGTATTTTGCTCCCGATGCCCCCAAGGATGCCCCCGTTTTATCGGGAATGTCAAGAAAATATATGAGACTCTATGAGACTTAAAATCAGCAAAAGCGAAGTCCCACAAAGCTTTTGAGGCTTTATGGGACTGCATGGAAAAGGTTGTTGGTGGAGGCGGCGAGAATCGAACTCGCGTCCGAGAAGCGTCTGCCGGAACGTCTACGGGCGTAGATTGAAATTGCTTTCTTACCCCCGGGGTGGCCTTCAATCAGGGCGTCCGGGGGCCAGCCTACCTTACGTTCTTACATCCTTTGCGGTTGGCGTCATTGGATGCCAGCCTGATAGGGTTGTCCGGTGCCCACGCTTATCAGGCGTCGGTGTGGGAACCGGCACTGCTTAATTAAGCAGCGTAAGCGTATTCGTAATCGTTGCCAATTACTTTGGTTGCCGCTTTTTACGAGGCCAGCGGCGCCTCGGCCCGCGGTTTACGGTGTTCACATCCCCGTCGAAACCAGTGCGCCCCCATTCGGAGCTGTTCGCCGTACGCTTGAAACGACGATGACCAGTCATGCCATCTTATGGGCAGCCTGTCCAGTAAACTAAATAAGCACGGGCGGGACAAAAGCAAGTTCTCCCGCCCGTAAAACCCGGATTTTTGCTACCGCCGCCGGACAGCTCTATTCCGTAGCGCTTAAGGAAACCTGTTTTTCACGGAGCGGCGTTTTTCTTCTGGGCGTGTTGCGGGGAGAGCCTTCGCGTGAGCCGCCCGCTGCATTTTTCCCGGGGCTTTTTTTCTTTGCCTGTGAAAAAGCCAGTTTGAGCACATCTTCTAGCGTATCAACCGGGTGAACCGCTATCTGCGAAAGCAGGTTGTGCGGTATGTCTTCCAGGTCTTTAACGTTTTGCCGCGGGATGATGACATCATCAATCTTTCTGGCCACTGCTGCCAGGATCTTTTCTTTGATCCCGCCAACCGGGAGTACTCTGCCGCGCAAGGTTATTTCGCCGGTCATGCACAGCCCTTTTCTTACCGCTTTGTCAGTCAGCGCGGAAACCAGAGCAGTTGCCAGAGTTACACCGGCAGAAGGACCATCCTTGGGGGTTGCCCCTGCCGGGACGTGAATGTGCACGTCCAGCTTGGTATTGAATTCCGGGTCAATGCCCAGCTCCGGCGCGTGGCTGCGGGCGTAGCTTACCGCCGCCTGGGCGCTTTCCTTCATCACGTCACCGAGCTGACCGGTCAGCGTGGTGCCGCCCTTGCCCTGCATGGAGGTTACTTCCACGTTCAGCACTTCGCCGCCTACCGGGGTCCAGGCGAGGCCAAGGGCCAGGCCGGGCATCAGGCTTTCATCCAGATCTTCATCCAGATAGCGCGGCGCACCGAGCAATTCCTTGAGCATGGGCCTGGTCACTGTGAAGGGCGGATTTGTCCCTTCTGCCTTTTTG
Organism: Desulfovibrio sp. OttesenSCG-928-G15; assembly: GCA_030266525.1. The sequence goes on from JAJDIC010000044.1 coordinate 17,369, forward strand.
CGGGCCAGTTTGCGGCACACAGAGCCGATTTCGCGCTCAAGGCTGCGCACTCCGGCTTCGCGGGTGTAGCCCTGAATAAGGTCTTCCAACACTCCGGGCTTGAAGATGACGTCACCTTTT
>JAJDIC010000045.1 GCA_030266525.1 Desulfovibrio sp. OttesenSCG-928-G15
TTCATGACAGCGGGCAAGAACGGCGGCATTGGGGTAATCGCTTTTGACATTACCGATCGCAGGGCGCTTGAGCGCGACATAGTCATGGCAAAGGATCAGGCGGAAGCCTCCAGCCGGGCAAAGGGCGATTTCCTTTCGCGTATGAGCCATGAAATGCGTACGCCGCTCAATGCGGTTATCGGCATGACCCACATTGCCAAAGCTTCCGACGACCCGGCTAAAAAAGAATATTGTCTGGATAAAATCGACGCCGCCTCCGTACACCTGCTCGGCGTAATCAACGACATACTGGATATGTCCAAGATAGAGGCCGACAAGTTTGAGCTGTTCTATTCCGATTTCAGCTTTGAAGACATGCTCCGGCGCGTCTATGACGTGATCAATTTCAGGGTGGAGGAAAGAAAGCAGGCGCTTACCCTGAACATTGACCCTGCTGTGCCTGCCTATATCGAGGGGGACGAGCAACACCTGGCCCAGGTAATGACCAATCTGTTGTCCAATGCGGTGAAGTTCACCCCGGATGAAGGAGCCATATCGCTGGCTGTGCGCTCTCTGGAAAAAGACGGGCAGGGCATACACGTCCTGGAAGTGCGGGTTACCGACACGGGCATAGGCATTTCTGCGGAACAGCAGGACAGACTCTTCACTTCCTTTGAACAGGCCGACGGCGGCATTTCGCGCAAGTTTGGCGGCACTGGCCTTGGCCTGGCCATATCCCGGCGCATTGTAGAGATGATGGGCGGGACAATCTGGATAGAATCCGAAGAAGGCAAGGGCGCGACCTTTATTTTCACCTTCAAGGCTAAAGCCGTTCAGGCGCTCAAAGCGCAGGGCGAGGGGGAGGCCTCGGCCACAGAGGCGCAGGACGAAGACACCGCCGGAAAATACGCTGGCCGTCATGTTCTGCTTGCAGAAGACAATGAGATCAACCGTGAAGTCGTTCTTTCCCTATTGGAAGACACGAACCTCGAAATTGATATAGCGGTAAACGGCGCTGAGGCTGTTGAGTCCTTTGCAGCAGCCCCGTCACGCTACCAGATGGTTTTCATGGATATACACATGCCGGAGGTGGACGGCTACGAAGCTGTCTGCCGAATCAGGGCCTTGCCTGTGCCCGAGGCCGCCACAGTGCCCATTATCGCCATGACTGCCAACGTATTTCGGGAAGATATCGACAGATGTCTGCAATGCGGCATGAACGGGCACATCGCCAAGCCGATTGACCCCGTTGAATTGCATGCGGTGCTGGCCAAATATCTTCAATAAGGTCGTATTCCTATATTTCCTGAGGATTGCTGATAAGCGCCCCGCGTGTGCCAAAGGTGGTGCCCAGCGCTTTGGCCTGCCGGTTGGGGGCACATAGAAAGTGCGGACGGGTGAGTTCCGGTGAGGGCAGTGGGGCGATAGGGGCGTATTCGCCATATTTTTTCCTAAGGTCTTCATATTCCCCGAAATCGAGCGCTCTGCAAGGGCAGGCCGCTACGCAGGCCGGGGGCATTTCTTCTTTCAGATAGTCCTTGCAAAAATCGCATTTGCTCATCTTGCCGCTTTCTTCATCAAACTGAGGTGCTGTGTATGGGCAGCTCCATTCGCAGGAGCGACAGCCCTCGCATTGCTGCGGGTCGATACACACGATGCCGTTTTCGTCTTTGCGTATGGCCTTTGTGGGGCAGCTTTTCGTACATGCCGGGTTTTCACAGTGATTGCAGGAAAAGGAAATGTAATAGGCGAAAACATTGTGGGTGAAAGCCCCGTTGCCGGTGGGCGTGAAGCCGCCACCGCAATATTCGACCACTTTTCGCCAGTTTTGGCCTTTGCCGAGGTTGTGCTTGTCCTTGCAAGCAATCATGCAGGTTTTGCAGCCGGTGCACAGTTCGGAATTACAGTAGAACGCGGGGTTTTGCAGCATGGGGGCCTCTGTTGTGGAATCACTGATGAACAAAAATATGTGGTAAAAAAGCGTAGTAGCGTTTCCTCATGCCTTTTCCACTTGCACGAGATTGGTGTGATGCGGGTTGCCTTTGGCCAGGGCGGTCGGCTCAAGCTTTGTAAGCACGTTCACGCAGCCGTTCAGGTCGTCCCCGTTTGCGTCGGGCGTGTGCCATGCCCCTTGGGGCAGTGAGACGACGCCGGGCATGATGCGCGGCGTAACCCGCGCGTTGATATAGCTTGTGCCCCGGTCGTTAAACACCTTGACTCTGGCGGCATGTTCAATGCCTCGGGCCGCAGCGTCTATCGGGTTTATCCACAGTTCCTGCGGTGCAACTTCCTGTAGCCAGGAGCAGTTGCCGTAGGTGGAGTGGGTGCGCTGCTTGCAGTGGTGCCCTATAAGCTGCAAGGGATAGGGTTGCTGCTCATCAATGGGAACACCTTCTGCCGCAGATATAAATTCAGGCAGCGGGGTAATGGTCTGGTCTGCGGGCAGTGTCCATTCATCGGCAATACGGGCCAGGCGCTGCGAGTAAATTTCAATTTTACCGGAGGGGGTGGGCAGGGGCGCAGCTACCGGGTTTTGTCGAAAATTCTTGAGCCCGATATACATTTGCGGGATTGCTTCTTTGTATACGCCCAACGCGAAGGCTTCTTCAAGTGTTGCTGGAAGGTTCGGTACGTTCTTGCGCGATTCGGCGTATAAATGCTCCAGCCACTGCTGTCTCGTCCGGCCTTCGGTGAAGGCTTCTCTTGTGCCCATACCTTCGGCAATGTCCGCGCAAATGTCATAGATGCTGCGGCTTTCGCCAAGCGGTTCAATGCATTTGTCGTCAAAAATCACGTAGGCGATATTGGCGTCACCGCCGACAGCCCAGTCGTGTTCTTCCAGGTTTGTGCATACGGGCAGCACAATGTCCGCGTAGCGAGCCGAAGGGGTAAATGTCGTATCAAGCAATACGATGCTTTCGCATTTGCTTTCGTCGGCAAGAATGGGGTGCATCTGGTTGATGCCGCCGTGCTGGTTTGTCAGGCAGTTGCCCGCATAGTTCCAGAGAAATTTGATTGGTGTTGTGAGTTTGTCGCTCCCTCGTATTCCGGCTGTTCTGGCGCTCATTTGTGTATGGTCGTCAATGGCCTGAAACCAGTTGAAGCTGGAAACGGCGGTGCGTACCGGATTGCTCAAAGTAGGGAAGGGGGCCATGGCAATGGTGCGGACCGCGTTTGGCTCCCGCTCACCCGTGTTTGTGCCCTCAAGGCCGATGTTGCCGGTAAGCACTGCCAGCATGCAAATGGCGCGGGAAAGGTTTTCCCCGTAAGCGCTGCGCTGCGGCCCCCAGCCCTGGCATATGAAACAGGGTGAGGCTTCGGTAATTTCTTGAGCCAGGCGGGTAATGCGTTCAGCCGGAACAGCGGTTATGGCTTCCGCCCAGGCCGGTGTTTTGGTCAGCCCGTCTTGCCCCGCGCCCAGAATGTAGGACACATAGGAGGAACCGGGCGCTGCCCCCGGCGGAAGGGAGTCTTCATCGTAGCCGATAGTGTAGCTGTCCAGAAAATTTTTATTTACCAGACCTTTTGTAATCAACTCATGAGCCAGCGCGGCGCAAAGAGCTGCATCTGTGCCGGGACGTATGGGTATCCATTCGTCACCGGCGGTGACCATGGTGTCGGTGTAGAGCGGGTCAATGACAATGGTGCGCGTGTTTCGGGTGAAACGAGCCTTTTGCAGGCTGCGGGCCTTGGTGCCGGACATGCGGGTTTCGGCCGGGTTGTTGCCGAAAAAAAGGGCCAGCTGTGCGTCCTGCATGGCGGGCAGGGTGCTGGAATCAAAGGTTTTCCCGAATAAAAACGGCATGCCCGCAGCTATTTGGGCTGTGGAATAGTTGGAGTACTGGTTCAGATAACCGCCAAGCACGTTCATCAACCGGGCCAGAGGACTTGTTTCGGTGGGCCAGCTTTTTCCCATGGCGCTGCCAATCGCGCCGGTGCCGTAGTTCAGGTATACGGCTTCGTTACCGTATGCTTGCAGTGTTGCGTCAAGCCGTGCGCATACTTCGTTGATTGCCTCATCCCAGGAAATGCGCTCAAACGCGCCTTCGCCTCTTTTGCCCACGCGGCGCATGGGGTACAAAAGGCGTTCCTTGGCGTACACGCGCTGGCGCATGGAGCGACCGCGCAAACAGGCCCGAAGCTGATGCTGACCGTATGCGTCTGTTCCGGTGTTATCTGTTTCAATGCGGGTAATGACACCGCCTCGGACATGCACGCGCAAGGCGCAACGGCTGCCGCAGTTCACGTTGCATGAATTCCAGCGGATTGCATCGGGTGGGCTTGTGTGTTTCATCGGGGCATACCGTTCATCTGTTATCTGTGACAGGCTTTTGTCCGGTACAGTATAGCGTGTTGTTGCACAGAACAAGCCCCCAGGTATACGCGGTACATGATGCGGAGTATGACGAAATGTGTTACAAGGAAAAACAGCCTGCAAAGCTGCATTGCGCGGGCAGATATTTTTTCCGGGAGGACCCCCATGCTTTTACTGAACAGAGCAGCGATTAAGGAGTTTTTTACCCTTAAAGACAGTATTGACGCGGTAAAAAAGGCATTTTCCCTTTTTTCGGCGGGCAAGGTTGAAGTGCCGCTCAGAACCCACATCAATGCTACAGGCCGTGACGGCGTATTTTTGTGCATGCCGGGTTTTTGCGACGAGGAAAACGCTTCCTGCGTAAAAGTGTTGAATATGTTCAAAAACAATATAGACAAGGGCATTCCTTCCATCAACGCATGGGTGCTGGTGATGGACGCGGATACCGGGGTTATTGAAGGGCTTGTGGATGGAAGCTATGTTACCCAGCTGCGTACGGGCGCTGCTTCCGGCGCGGCTTTTGACCTTCTTGCCGTGAAGGATTGCAAAAAGGGCGCGCTTATCGGCACGGGCGGACAGGCCGCAACCCAGCTTGAAGCCATGCTTGCCGTGCGCAAACTGGAAGAAGTGCAGCTTTGCGATATTCAGTATGAGCGGGCAAAGACCTTTGCCGAAACCTTGGGCAGGGAGCTTGCCCACTACGGGGCAAAAATCACGGCTGTGCCCAGTGCGGACATAGCCGTCAAGGACGCTGACTTGTTGATCACGGTTACTCCGTCTGAAAAACCCGTGTTCAACGCGGATCTGGTAAAACAGGGGGCGACTATCAGTTGTGTGGGCTCTTACCAGCCGCACATGCAGGAAATGGACCCGAAAGCCCTGGTCCGCGCTTCCAAACTGTATTTCGATTCCGAGGAAGCCGTGCTGTCGGAAGCCGGGGATATTCTGATTCCGCTGGCTGACGGCACTATAACCAAAGACAAGTTTACCGGAGATTTGGGCCAGGTGATTAACGGCGAAGTGATCGGGCGGGAAAATGACGAAGAAATCATCATTTTCAAAACAGTAGGCATAGCTGCTCAGGACGTCGTTACCGCCAAGCGGATATTTGACAAGGCTAAAGCCACCGGCAGCGGCTTCACTTGGTAAGCACTGACTTTTTCCGTCTGGACTGCGTTGCTGCGCCCTTTTTGAAGGGGGGGCAGGACCGAAGAGTCCAGCCCCCCCTTCAAAAAGGGCGCGCGCCTTGCCAGACGAAAAAATTCAGTGCTTACCAAGCTTTTGCTGCTACCCATAGAAGAGGAAAGGGGTTGCTTCGCTCCCCTTTCTGGAGAGAGGGGTTGCTTTGCTCCCGTTTCTGGAGAGAGGGGGTGCTTTGCTTCCTTTTCGGGAGAGAGGGCGAGGACGGTTTTCTTTTCGCTTTTCGGGATGGCGTTATTCCTCATCGGGGGCGGCGTCCAGGTAAAGCGTTCCATATATAACCACCCCGTTTGGCCTGGCGAACGGGGGGTCCCAAGGGGGGTACCTCCTTGGGGCGCGGGAGGCAAATCATATGCATGCACACGCAGCCATACAGGCAAAAATCGACGCACTGCCGCGCAGAAGTCTTGCCTTTTATCCCACACCGCTGCACAAACTGGAGCGGCTTTCTGGTCATTTCGGAGTAAACCTGTACATGAAGCGCGATGATTTGTCCGGCCGGGGTTCCTTTGGCGGCAACAAGATGCGTAAGCTGGAGTTCCTGATTGGCGACGCAATCGCCCAGGGCTGTGACACAGTCGTCACCTTTGGGGCGGCGCAGTCCAATCATGCCATGCAAACGGTGTGCGCTTGCCGGGCCTGCGGACTTTCGCCTGTACTTTTTTTGACCACGGTGGTGGATTTTGACCCGCAGGATGTCAGGGCCAACATGCTGGTGAACGAAATCATGGGTGCGGAAATGCATTTGATACCGCCGCAAAAAGGCTCGGTCACAGATGCCTTTAAGCGCACCCAGGAACTTGCCGCAAAACGGATAGGCGAACTTGAAGCCGACGGGCGCAAGGTCTATGTTATTCCTGTAGGCGGAACTACGAGCGTTGGTTGCGTCGGGTTTGCCAATGCCGTGCTTGAGCTGTGCGGCCAGATGGACGCGCTGGAAATAAGCCCGGATTTCATTGCTCACAGCACGGGTTCCGGCGGCACAATGGCGGGCCTTGTGGCCGGAAAAGCCCTTACGCAAACGCAGGCAGCCATCCTTTCATTCAGCGCGTTCAACCCCGGAGGGGAAGAGGGCGAACACGCAGCTTTTGCTGCGGGCATGGCCAATAGCGTACTTGAACAGGTGGGCGTTCCGCAGAGGGTCGGCGCAAAAGATTGTACCATTGATCAAAACTATTTCGCCCCCGGCTATGAACTGCCCAATGACCTGACGGATGAAGCGATAAAACTTCTGGCGCGGGAAGAAGGCATATTGGTGGACCCGGTGTATTCGGGCAAGGCTCTGGCTGGATTGTTCGACTATATCCACAAGGGCACCATAGCGCCGGGAAGCAATGTCGTATTCTGGCACACGGGTGGCGTTGTCGCGTTATTTGCGGAAAAGGAAATTCTTGGCAATATACGTAACTGAGCGAAAAAGGGGCGTGCCGCCGAAATATGGGTGTACGTGCCGAACTCTGTCAAAACAGGGCTTTTTGCCAGTCTGTCGCTTGCGCGTTTTGCTTTCCGTTTACGCGACGCAAGGTTTTTTCATCTTAGACCAAGGCCACGACCCCATGTATACCAAGGCTCACCCGGCAAAACCCTTCCTGAAATGGGCTGGGGGAAAACGCCAGCTTCTTGCGCAGATACTTCCGCATATTCCAGATTTTGCTAGTTATATAGAACCTTTTGTCGGGGCGGGAGCTGTTCTTTTCAGCCTTTTGCCGCAACGGGCCATCATTTCGGACAGGAATCGTCAACTCATTCAGACTTACGAGGCAGTCCGCGATGATGTGGAAAACGTAATCCAAAAGCTGGAAGAACACGCAAACCGGTATTGCAAAGAGTATTTTTACTTGGTCAGGGGGCAGGACAGGGACGGAGAAATCCTGGGCAAACTGAGCAAAACAGAACTCGCCGCGCGCTGCATTTTTCTGAACAAAACCTGTTTCAACGGCCTGTATCGGGTGAATTCGCGGGGGCAGTTCAACGTTCCGTTCGGGCGTTATGCAAAACCGAAGATTTGTGAAGCACATACGCTACGCGCTGTGAGTAAGTATTTTGCCGAAGCAGAGCTTGTCATTATGCAGGGCGATTTTGCCGAAAGCGCGTTGCAGGCAAAGGAGGGGGATTTTGTCTATTTTGACCCGCCGTACCACAGCCCCGGCAACGCAACGTTTACCGGCTATCAGGCGGGTGGTTTTGCGGAAGACGACCAGGAGCGCCTTGCGCAATGTTATGCTACCCTTTCCAGGCGCAATGTGCGTTGCCTTTTGAGTAATGCGGATACGCCGCTTATTCGGGAACTGTACAAAGACTTCACCTGCATCACCATTCCGGCAAAAAGACTGATCAATGCCGATGCGCAGGGCAGGGGGCCGGTGAACGAGCTGTTGATCCGAAACTGGTAGGGCGCCATTGGCGGGGTGTAGTGTTTTTTCAGGGGAGGGCTCTTTTGCTGGAAGTGGACTTCCGGCGGGCTTTGCAGTATCCGTAGTTTCGCTGTCTTCCCGTGAACCTGCAAGAATAAAGTGCTGTACACCCACCATGCGTAGTGCCTTCATCAAGCTGCATCTTTCCATTTTTCTGGCCGGTTTTACCGGAATTTTCGGCAGACTCATTGAACTTTCTGAAGTACCGCTTGTCTGGTATCGTATGTTGCTGACCAGCCTCATGTTTCTGGCCTACATGCATCTGAGCGGCAAGCTGCACGCTATTCCTCTGAAGGACGTGATGAAAATTGTCGTGGTAGGCATCCTGCTTGCCCTGCACTGGATTTTCTTTTACGGCAGCGTCAAATATGCCAATGTTTCCGTGGCTGTAGTCTGTTTTGCCCTGGCCGGTTTTTTTACGGCGCTGCTTGAGCCATTGCTCTTGAAACGCTTTTTTTCCCTGCGTGAGATCTGTTTCAGCTTTTTGTCCGTAATCGGCATTGTTCTGATTTTTCATTTTGACACCCACTTTCGCGTGGGAATCGTCCTTGGGGTATGGTCAGCCCTTCTGGCCGCGGCTTTTACCATAGGCAACAAAATGGTTGGGCGTACACATCCGCCCACGACCATCCTGCTATACCAGATGATTGGCGGGGTGTCCTTCATAACGCTGTTGCTGCCCTTTTTCCTGACGGTTTTTCCCGATGCGTCCATCGTTCCCTCGTTCAGCGACCTGGGCTATCTTTTTCTGCTTGCCTCCCTGTGCACCATCGGCATGTATCTTTTTCAGCTACAGGCCTTGCAATATATTTCCGCCTTTACCGTAAATCTGAGTTTTAACCTTGAGCCGGTATACAGCATTATTCTGGCCATGCTCTTTCTTGGCGAGGGCGCGGAACTTGGCCCCCCGTTTTATGCGGGGCTGGTCCTTCTTTGCGCGTCTGTAGCTTTGCAGACAGCCAGCGCCTTGCGCCAACGCCCGCTGCGTATGTAGGCCCAGGCCCGGCAGGGCGCAGTCAAGCCGAAGTTTTTTCACACTGCGTTGAAAACGCGTAACGCAGCCGCCGTACCGCACGGCGCGCCCCAACGAAGAGGTACGTTATGGAGCAGCAGAGCACGCCCCCGAAGGGATTACTTGAACGCTTGTTCAAGTTGCAGGCCAAAGGTACTACAGTGCGTACGGAACTGGTGGCCGGCATGACCACGTTTATGGCCGTGAGCTACATTCTTTTTGTAAACCCGAATATTTTGTCCGAAGCCGGTATTCCCAAGGACGCTGCTATTGCGGCCACGGTATGGGCCGCAATTTTAGGCTCTTTGCTCATGGGCCTTTGGGCCAACTTTCCCGTGGCTGTAGCCCCCGGCATGGGACTGAACGCCTTTTTCACCTATACCGTGGTTTTGGGTATGGGCCTTTCTTGGCAAACGGCGTTGGGCGCAGTGTTCATTTCCGGTATAGTCTTTCTCGTGCTTACCCTCGGGGGAATTCGCCAGGCCATCATCAATGCCGTGCCCATGAACCTGAAATACGCCATTGTCGTGGGCATCGGGCTGTTTATCGCCTTTGTCGGCCTGCAGGGTTCCGGTATTGTCGTGGGTAGCCCAGCCACCTTGGTGCAGGCCGGAGAACTGGGCGGCATCGACTTTGCCATCGGCAAACCCGCGCCGCTTCTTACCTGCATAGGCCTGGTGCTTACCGTGGCCCTGATGGCCCTGAAATTTGAGAGCGCCTTGCTTCTGGGCATAGTGGCCACAACCCTTATGGGCATGCTTTGCGGCGCTTCTGCCGTACCCGGCGGCATTGGCGATTTGGTCAGCGCCTCCCTGCCAAGCCTGAAAGAAACGTTTCTGGCCATGGATTTGAAATCTGCCTTTCATTACGGCATCATCAATATCATATTTACCTTCACCGTTGTGGAACTCTTTGATAACATGGGTACCCTGATCGGCCTGACCCGCAAAGCCGGGCTGATGGACAAGGACGGCCATATAGAAAACCTTGACCGGGCGCTTACCTCCGACGCCATCGGCACCATGTCCAGTGCAATGCTCGGCACCTCCACCGTTACGTCCTATGTGGAAAGCGCAGCCGGAGTGGCGGCGGGCGGGCGCACAGGACTGACCGCAGTTACCGTTGCCGGGCTGTTTTTTCTGGCTCTGTTTTTCGCTCCCCTCATCGGTCTGGTTCCGGCCTTTGCCACTGCCCCGGCCCTGATCATCGTCGGCGGCCTGATGATGATGGAGGTATCGCATATTTCTTTTGATGATATCACCGACTGTATTCCGGCCTTTCTGACCATCATCATGATGCCCCTGACCTACAGTATAGCCAATGGTTTTGCCTTTGGCTTCATTTCTTACACCCTGCTCAAGCTGTGCAGCGGGCGAATCAAGGAAGTGAACTGGGTAATGGTGGTGATCAGTCTGGTATTCATGATCAATCTGACGTTGCGTTTTCATTAGGGCACGTTACCTTTGAGCATGCTCAAAGTTTCTTTGCTTTACAATGGAAGAGAAAGTGTGGCTGAACGGCTATCTGTGCTTGTTGCGGCACCCGCGCTCTGCGCCGGGTGCCGTTTTATTGTGTTTGCGCTCTGTTGCTTTCAATAAAAAGCCCCGCATCAAGCGCATTCTACCAATGCCTGATGCGGGGGATAGCCGGGAAGTGCGCCCGGTTTCAAGCGGTAACGCGGTATTGCGCTGTTACTTGCCGACTGTAACCCAGATCGGGTTGGTCACTGCGTAGCGGCCCTTGCTGTCAAGAACCACGAAGTTGTACCAGGTATCTTTTTCAGGGGTCAGGTTTACGTCGTATTGCACAGCGTCCTTTGTGTCGCCGAATTCTTTTTCGGCAACAACCTTGCCTTGCTCACTGATTACCTGCACGTTTTTCAGGCCGTTTACAGCCTGCAACTCAATGCTCAGAGTCAGGGCTTTTCCGGGGGCCACCTTTTTGGTGGAGCCGAACATGCTGTCAGTCGACGGGGTGATAATCGGCCCCATGGTCAGGTAGGAGCTTCCGGCTTTCATGGATTCCATGAATTTTTTGGCGCTGAGTTCGCCGTCAATATAGGCATACATGCGGATGATGCCCGGATAAAGGCCGGAGGTCACGTCGTGCTGGTCAGAACCCGAACTGAGGTATTTTTTGCTGCCTTTGTCCCAGTAGGTCATGGCCAGATCGAGCGCACGCTTGTCAATGTTTTTGGCATCGGTCAGAGCGATGGTGGACTGGATCTCGAGGAAGTCAAAGTCTTCGCTTCCTTCGTCAAAGCCGCCCTTTACTCCGTCACGGTTGGCGAAAAAGCCGTAGTCGGTATAAGGGTGGTTCACAACAACCAGCGCTCCCATGGCGTGCCCGGCTTTAATAATTTCCGCAGGGGGCAGGTTGGGTGAAATGGGTTCTTTGTTGAAATCAACACCCAGAATTCCCCAGTGGCCCCAGCCGGGAGAGACTTCCAGACTGGAAAGGAAGGGCTTGCCGCTTTCTTTCGCCAGTTTGTCCATGTTGGCATTGTTGGCTACCGAGTCATGGTCGGAAACGGAGTGACAGTTAAGCCCCGCCGCCAACTGGGCTTTATGGAGTTCGCCAATGGGGCTGGCCCCGTCGCCAATGTCCGAATGCTGGTGAATGTCTGCGCTGTACCAGCCCCTTTCGTTGGTCTTGATAAGGGCAGGAATGACCACATCCTGGCTGAAATCTTCGCGAGGGGTGATTCTTTTGGTTACGCTTGCAGGCAGTGTTTCAAAATCACCGGCATGGGTCACGGTGAAGGTCACTTCATTTTCCGGGGCTGCAAGGTTGAAGCCGATTTCACGGGTTTTGGCGTCAGAGAAAAAGACCGTGCCGCCAAGGGTTTTGATGGTAGAAGTCGTGCCGGAAACAGTCACTTTGGCGTGAATAGGCTCACCTTTGTCATTCTTGACCCGGAAGAGCGCGCGTGCGCCGTCCTTCACGGTAAATACCAGGGCTTTATCGCCGTCCAGCTTCACCTGCTGGCTGTCTGACGGGGTGAAGCCCATGGCTTCCACATGCATTTCATATTCATCTTGGGGCAGGCGCATGGAAAATTTGCCGTCCTCCGCCGCGATTTTCCAGACCAGCGGCTGGAGAATATCCTTTTTCAGGGCATCGGCCCCGTGGGATTTGACAGTCTCTTTGTAGCTGCCCTTCTTGCTGACTATGATGTAGGCCCCGGCAACGTTTTTGCCGGAACTGTCCTTCACTTCACCCTGAACGACAGCAGCGGGAATGGCCGGATCTTTTTCCAGGTAACGCTCAAGAACGGGCGCGGTTTCGCCCTTGTCTATAACCAGAATTTCCCCGACATACACATAGCTTTTGCCGGGTTCGATGGTACGCAGGGTGTATACGTCCTTGTAGCCGCTGGAACCTTTGTAGGCGTTCGCCCCTTCGAGCAGGGTGGAAACGGCGTAATCCTTGCCGTAGCTGATAACGAACTCGGCGTATTTCTCGTTAACGTCTTTGTCCGCGCCAATACCTATGCCCGTGGTCTTCACATCCGGGTGGTAGCCAAAGGGCCCGTACATGCTGGAAGCAAGCGTACTTATGGAATAGCCGCTGTACATGTTTTCATACGGCTCGTTCCCGGCCGGGTTTTCCACAGTGGTTTTCAGGCCGACATAGTTTTTTCCGGCTTCCAGGGTGTATTCGATACCCACGTTCAGGGGCAGCTTGTGCCCTGCTGTCCAGTAACGGGTTTTCGCTGTAACCACGATTTTGTCCGTGTCCTGGTGGCAGATGACATCCGCAGCCGGAACATGGAGCAAGTCTTCGTTATTGTAAGAGCCTGTGGCTGTCCACAGGTCGTTCAGAAATTCAATGTCGTTTACAAGGTCAACGCCGAACTTGCCGTCTTTCATGATGGCGACATCAAGAATGCTGCCGCTGGTCATGTTCCAGTAATTGTTGCTGCCAACAGCAAAGGCCACGGCAATCTTGTCGTTGTAAATGGTGAAGTCGTTTTCGTGGATGGCCATGCCCTGATCAATGGGGGTAGGCCCTTTGACTACGCCCAGTGTGCTTTGGGAGGCGGCGTTGGCAGTACCGGTAAAGAACACGCGGCCAAAAGGCAGACAGCTGACAGCCCCAAGGCTTATGACAGCGGCAGTGCCGCCTTTAAGGAAATTCCTGCGGCCCAGTTCTTTGTGTTCCGTTTTACTCATGCGTTCCTCCTTGCTCTTGTTTATCGGGAGTGTTTTCAGGGACGGGTGTACTTGCAAAGCCTCGATGCATACTTCCTGTAATTCTGAAAAACATAGCACAAAAACATGCCATAATTCCAGATAAAACTAGAGCCGCAACGTTCCTGTAAGGGAAACGTTGCGGCTGGCAAGGGTGGATTTGTAGTGACGTTATGACGCCGGGGCGAGTCAGCATTGCAGCATGGCGCGGGAGTCTCAATGCAGGTAACAATGCTTCTGTGGTAAGGCAAAAAAGGGGCGACCGGAGGTGGCGATGCTGTGATCGCGCCCCCCCTTGATCGGGTTTGAGAAGTCCGGCGAGAAGTGCCCCTTAAGTGTAACGTTTCGAGAAATTATTTTGGCTGCATGGGTCCTGATGCGGTTACGGGCGCACATGCTTATGGGACCGTTCCCGGCAGTGTCACCATTGTACTTTGCGGGCAGGCTTGGGAACATATATTCCCCGTCACCTGAAAACTCATAAAGCTCCCGCAGCATTTTCATTGCTTGAGAGGGCAGGGGAACCAGAAAAGGCGGGGCAGATTCCGACTTGTCCCGCTTTTTCCCTTTCACTCTCCATGCCGGAACCCTCCACATACGCTCTTCCCAATCGATTTCCGACCGTAAAGAGCCCCGTCACATCGTGTCAGACCAAACACAAGCGCCGCAAAGCGTTGTCACGCTAAAAGATGAAAGGGTTACAGCCAGTTGGCTGCAACCCTTGAATTCGTGGTGCCGAGGGAGGGAAGCGGCACACATCGGCACTTAGGTTGCGCCAACATCCTAAAATAACACAAATTTCAATTTTCAGCCTTTGCAACTTTGGACCACCTTTTGGACCAGTTGCCCGCCGTCTTTTTCCTATGGTATCGTGTTCGGTTTCAAACCGTCAATCGAAAGGGGCATGGGGGCATGAGTCAGGGTTCTGGTCCCTTCGGCGGACCAGAACCCCAGTAGCATATACACGAATGATTCTGGCTTTGCTTGCTACTTGGAATTTTGGAGACTAGAATTGACTTGTAGCTACAACGTAGCTATATCTACTCAGAGGTGAAAATATGAATACCACACAAACACACGACTCCGTTGTTCGCGCTAGGATTGATACAAACATAAAAGAGCGGGCCGCTGACGCCCTGGCCGACATGGGCCTGTCGGTTTCAGATGCTATCCGAATCTTGCTGATCCGTGTGGCCGATGAACGGCGCTTGCCGTTTGAAGTCAAAGCACCTAATGCGACAACGCGCCGGGCCATAGCCGAACTTGAATCGGGTAAGGGGTATAGCGCGAACTCAGTAGCTGAAATGATGGCGGAACTTGATGCGGACGATTAAATGGTCTACGGATTTCAAAAAAGACTATCGGCGCGTTAAGGCTACTCCCCGGCACGCTCAAGATGTGGCAGGGCTGTTGGAGGCAGTCGCCACGCTTTTGGTGGAGGATGCCCCCTTGCCGGAAAGTTTTCGTGACCATGCCCTTGTAGGTAACTGGAAAGGCTACCGTGAGTGTCACATCAAACCGGACTTGTTGCTGATTTATCAGACAGCGGAACCCGAAGTATTGCGCTTTGCTCGTCTCGGCTCCCATTCTGAATTGTTCAGCAAGTAAACCGCTCTTCTGTGGGATATCTTCAGCCACAAAGTATCAGCGTTACCTACACCGAATGCGCCATACACCGACCACAACGTACCATTACGTAAAATCTTCCTGTGCAGAGTCGATTTTGACCAGCAACGCGATGCGGGAGTATCCTTGGCACTTTCATGCCAAACATTGGATACTAGACGTAGTTTGTTCAGGCACTGTGACCTTCAGAACCAGAGATGCCAGCCGGGAACTGCTTCAGAACTTATCCGTGCCCACTCCCCGTGGGCAGAACGCTTTATCCACAGGCTGAGAAATAAACTGGTCTGCTGACATATATTTCCCGACATGCCCTTTCTCTCAAGAAGAAGTTTCCGCTGATTACCCCTACAAGCTCGCGTTTTAGCAGCGCAGCCGAATAAATATTGCTCTTTTCCGGATTCTGGAAAGTGTCTGGCGTAATATGAATACCATGCAAGTGCCATTTCAAACGGTGGCATTTGCTGGCGGGGTCGAAGGCAAGGCGATCCCGCCCTTACCCTTTCTCAACGATACTCCGTGATATGGGGAAAACGAAACGCCAAGGGATAACGAGATGCAGCAACTTTTGAAAAGACTGGTGTTCTTCGGTTTACCAATTGCTGGTGGCATGCTTGCTTATAGCTACAAGCGTTATCAGCAAGGAAAAACAACTCAGTCTCTGTGGGCTCAAATGCCACAGGAGCCGACTTCCTCCGAACAGTCGTCGTGGGCCAAAGTACCACAAGAACCGACGTTATCCGAGTTCCTGGCGGATGCCCTTGCTCGTGTGGCTCAAGCTACGGGGCGAGATGGAAAAGGGGCTGCAACATATCCACCTTCCTCGCAATCGGCCAGCAGCGGGAATACGTTCAGCAAGATACCGTTTGTTGAGTTTTCGCCTGTTCCGCAGGAAAACAGCAAGGCAGAGCTTGGCGCAGAAGGAAAGACCTGTATTCTTGGCGTGATGGATCACGGCATAACGGGCAAAATATTTCTTTCCCTCCAGGGGGAAAAACTTCCTGGAGCAACGTATGTTCTTGTCGACTCGCATTCACAAGTAAAAGGTGCCGCAGAGGTTTTGTTAAACGCAGGGATACCGCAACAGAGCGTTAAGGCAATAAAAAAAGAGCTTGGATGTGGGATAAGCAATGTTTGGGAAAATATTCGGCAACTTAAAGAGTATCTCGCTGAAATAGATACGCTTGTTTTGGTGACAGGACTTGGAAATACCAAGGGAAATGACATCGTAATGAACATCGCCAAAGCTGCGCATGAAGTCGGTACAAATACAGCAGCCCTGGTGTCACTCCCATTCAGTTTTGAAGGAAATTATACCCGCCAAAGGGCGTTGGAAAGCTATAACTTCCTGGTGCAACATACATCTTTGGCAAGTACCATTTCTCTCGACCCAAGGTTGAACGTCCCGGAGGATAAGCACACCTTCATTACGGTTTTTGCCAAAGCACGACGGGAATACTCAGAACTCATACGGTTCATGGCAACTTTGCCCACGAATCAGTAATAATCGAACAAAAAGAGAAGGCCTCGTTGTGTTTTGTGGCACAACGAGGCCTTTGGCATGCTGTCATCTGCTGCCAGTCCAGCTTTTCGCTAATATGATGACAGTCAAATTACATACTCCATAATAGTGAAAAACTCGAAGCGGCTTATGCTGCATTCCAAGAATTTTCAGCTATATGTGGATACTTCTGAGTCAGTTGTTGCTTAACAGTAAGAATTGATTCCTGTGTGATGTCTAACATGGCTTTGTCCAACACGCGCTTTGCATGCCTGTCAAAATGGCATTCTTTGTACAGTGTTTCCAAAAGCCAGTCGAAGAATATGCCCCATACCTGGTGTTCGGATAAATTTCCACTGCGAGCAACTTCAGCAACGTAGCAAGAAACATTCGTCATCGTCTTTTTGGGAGAAATCATTTCAACGCACTGTGCTATAGATGTAGCCCTGCAAACAGCCTGAACCCATGCTGCCGCCGCTTGTCGTGGTGACAAGTCCAAGTCCGTGAGTTTCCTGGAAAATGTAGGGATCTGGAAGTCACATTCATCTATGAACACCCCATCGCAATCCTCAAATGCATAAATCGGCGAGCAGGCAACAGGAAAGGTATAAATTATCTCAACAGATTCTCCCGTATTGGTTTTATATTTTTGTTGAACAGTTGATTCAAATGCAAGTCCTTGTATGCGACTGGAAGCCCCTTTTGCTCTGTTTTTGGGTGGGGAGTATGCAAAAGGTGGTTTCTTTTCCAGTGCGTTTTGGTTGCACGGTT
>JAJDIC010000046.1 GCA_030266525.1 Desulfovibrio sp. OttesenSCG-928-G15
TACCGGGCAAACCTTGTCAACTGGGGAATGCTGCCCTTTGTGCTGGAAAACGCCGCAGAGGTGGATTTTGCTTACGGCGACAAAGTTGTCATTTGCGGCATACGCTCTGCCCTGGAGTCGGGCAAGACAGAAGTGGAAGCCGTACTGCAACGGGGTGATACACAAACGCCTCTCCGCCTGCTTCTGCCTGGCCTTACGAACAACGAGCGGGCAATCATCCTTTCCGGCTGTCTGATCAACAACTACGCGGGAAAATAACCGTTTTTACCTGTGCCCGCCCGCCCATTGCGGGCGGCGGCGTATCAAAAAGCGGCATAATAACAAGGCCGCCTGCAACAAAGGACGGGATATACACGGTGTGTGCATGTCCCGTCCTTTGTTGCAGGCGAATTGAATCGCAAGCCAAGAGCGTAGCCTTGCGGCACCTGGTTTGCTTCTTCCAGCCGGACGCGGTTTTTGAAATACCCTTACTGCCTGCTGCGCAGCAGTTTCAGCTCTGCCAGGGCGTCCAGGGTATTCAGGGTCTGGTTGACCCGCCAGTAAAACTCTTCCGCTTCAAACGGTTTGGTTAAAAAGTCGTTTGCCCCGTGTTTGAGGAACTGGGCCGTAAGCGGACCGGAACCGGTGGAGGAAAGGCCGATAACAGCCATGCGGTTTTCCCTGAACCGGGCGCGTATTTCCTGTACCAGGGTAATGCCGTCCATGCGCGGCATGTTGAAATCCGTAATCACAAGGCGCACGTCGCGGTGTTCTTCCAGCACTTCCAGCGCGTCTACGCCGTCTTTGGCCTCCACGCTTTCAATGCACTGCACTTCCAGCATACGCCGCACGATGGAGCGCTGGGTGTTGGAGTCATCCACGACCAGCGCCTTGACCGCGTAGTTGTCGTGCAGGCGCTGTACGCTGGAAATGAGCGGCTCAAGGTCGTCGATGGTGCCTTTAAGAAAGTAATCCGACACTCTCTTGTCAAGGAACTTGCGGCGCAAATCCTCGTCAAAGGTGGCGGCAAGCACCACGCAAGGCACCCCGTTGCCAAGGCACATATCCACGGCTTCGCCGTCCGGCGCGTCAGGCAGGTTCAGGTCCACCACAGCGCCAAAAAGCTCGTCCCGGAACTCAGCGACAGCGTTTTCTGCTTCCGTGAGCGAATGCACGACGTGCAAATCAAGGGTGGTCAGCGCGGCAAAGCGCTGGGCTATAATCTTCGACTGTATGGCGCTGTCTTCCACAATAAGAAGAGAGTTTTTCATGTATCCTCCGGGTTGCCGAAAGCGTGATGTAAAAGAAATATGTATCACTGGCCGCACTTGTGCATTCCTCTGCGTGGAGTGCAATGCGCCCATGCTGTCAACTTTTTCTATACCAGATACGAAGCTCCGGTAAAAGCCTTTCAGGGGGGATTATTTAACGAAATCACAAAGTGCGCACAAGGGTATTGCGGCCCTGCCCTTTTCGACCATGGCCCTGCGCATTGCGGTCGCTTTTTTGCCCTGCCACACCTCAAGCATGCTTTGCTCGCCCAGCGTGCCTAGGGTAACTTTGCCAAGGGCGTCGTTACAACACAAGCTGACCCCGCCGTCCGGCCGGATGATGAACTGTTTGAAGGGGAGGCGGCATAAGGCCCGGATAGGCCGCGCCGGGGCTTCCCGGTTTGGCGCGCTGCCGCCCCGGCTGCTCAAAACAACATTGGGGTCGCGAAGCTGGATAATCAGGGTTTTACCCTCAAGCAGCTTTTCCCCTTCCGGGCTGCGACAAAAATCATGAATCTCGCGCACGTTCGAGTGCATTACAGCGTCTGGCGCGTAGTTATTGATAAAAATACGGTCAAATGACGGCAGAATTTTTCTGTACAGGTCAAGCGTAAGCAAGGTGCCGTTGGTGAACATTCTGATTTTCGCCTTGGGCAACCGCTTCCTCGCCTCAGCGGCAAAATCCGGCAGACGCTTGTCCAGAAGCGGCTCGTTGTTGGAGTGTAGCGAAAGACTCCCTCGAAAATGCAGGCCCGAAAGCTCGGCCAGAATGGCCTCGTACAACGCTTCGGTCATGCGGGCATAAGGCCGCTGGGGCGCATTGCGGTTTACGCCGCAAAAGGCGCAGGTGCCGTTACAGCGATTGTGCGTTTCCAGTTCAATGTGGGAAAAAAGCGGCATATCGGGGCGTTGCATGAACGAATCGATAAATCCCCGGTGTTTTTTATCCAGGGTCATGCCCTTCAACCAGTAGTCCAGGTGTGATGCGAAGCGGGGAAACATCCGACGCAGCAGTGTTCCCTCCTTTTTCCAGCGGTCTTCATATATAATCAGCCCGCTTCCTGTTTTTTTCCTGCCCGTATTTTCCACAGCCCTGCCCCAAAAGACGAAAACGGCCGCCAGAGCCGTTTCGCTATGCGTTTATGTAGGTACGTTGTGTCACAATTGCTTGTTTTCCAGGTGCGATCTTTTCCCCGAAGCACCCCGATAAAGTATTCTGCAAGGACTTACAAGGGCAAAGGCCGCTCCTTTTCAAGCGCGGTATAGATCTTCCGTAGTCTGTCCGCAAGGTTGCCGCCCTTACGTACCACTTTGCAGCCCCCGCTTACCAGTTCGCCCTTTTGCCGAGCGCATACTTCGTCAATAACCCCTTCTTCGGAAGCTATATAGGTAACAACAATGGATTCCGGCGAAACCGTGCCTTTGTCGTCGACCAGATAGCGCAGTTCAAGGCGGGCCGTATTCACTTTGGGAATGTCCCAGGGATTGTCCTGCTCAAGGGGCGAGTCCCAAAACTCCGTGGCCACAATGCCGCTGGCGGAAACCAGCGTACCGTTTGAGCCGCCCTCTTCCTGCCCCCAACTGGTCATCGTAAAATGGGAATACCCGTCAAATAGTCTGCCGATGGTGGTTTCTTCCTTCAGCTTGACCGGACTGTTCTTGACCTTGCCAATCGGATTACCGGAACAGCCCCACAGCAACAGCAGGCTCAGACAGAGTAGAAAACGCGGTATAATCACTGGCTATCCCTTGTGTGTATATAAAGGCGTAAAAACCCCGGGCGCTAAAAACACTCCAGGCAGTCGCTGTACGGCAGACAAGGCTTGCCTGCGCCTCCGGGCGGCAGGTATGTATGGAAAAAACCTTGCGCGCATTGCAAAAGTACGGTGCTTTGATAAAAATATCCTGAATATCTTGTATATAAAGTAAAATGACGCTGCTGCATTGTCAACGGCAAAGCTATACACACGGCAGCACGCCCAGTACCTGCCGCGCTGCTTGACATGAGCCGACTTTTCATCCAAGCCTGATGGCACAAATTGTATATGTTTTGCACGCGGCAGGCCGCCTGCCGCGCTTTTCCCGTAATGCCGTACCCTGTTTGGAGAACCAATATGACCATGCAACGCCTGATTTGCGCCGCCATGCTGCTTGGCCTGCTCCTGGCCGTGCCTGCAAAGGCCGATATCAACACCATGTTCAGCCAGCTTTCAGACAAGGTAAACGACTACCTTGACCTGAACACCCGCTTTGACAAGGCAGAGGAAGACTCCTGGTTTCCCAAACCCTTTACCGACACAAAAAGCTCTGTCGGCGACGACCTGAACGATCTTTTGGACAAGGCCCTGGAATGCCTTCTGGACGACAGTCTGGTGGAAAAACGCCACCTTATCACCAAACTTTTTGAGGAGAACAGCAATCTGGAAGACAAGATTGCTGACCTGAAAATGCAGCGCATGGTCGTGCCCGAAGAAAAAAAGGCCTATGAAGTCTGGAAAGACGACGCCAAGGATGTTGAAGAAAAAATAGAGCGCGACCACACACAGATAAAACTGAACAAAGAGCGCATCGAATCGGAAAAACAGAATATCCGCATTCGCCTGGCCCGCTCCGGGGTTGAGCTTTCCAAGGAAGAAGTGGACAGCCTCGTGAACACGGTTACCGGCACAGACACCCTGCAGGCCATGGTGGTTCTGAAAAACGTGCAGGCCATCCTGGAAAAACTCAAGGGAATCATGGCCAAGGAAAACGAGAACATCCACATCGCCAAAAAATATTACGGGCTTTTCCTGCTTGCCACCCAGGCCTATGACCGCCAGATAGCGATTTTTGAAGACCGCATCACCAGCGTGTATCTGCCGAAACTGGCAGACCTCAGAAGCGAAAACAAAAAACTCATGGCGGAAACCGAAGCCAAGGTGAACGAGGACGAAACTTACCGTAACAACCTCAAAGCCCAGCACATTACCGAAGAAGCCGCCGAACTGTACGAAAAGGTACTCAAGGAACAGCACAGCACCCTGAAGCACCGCCGCAAAACCGTAGGCAAAATTCTGGAGCGGGCGCAAAACACCTATAAAACCGTTTCCATAGCCCACAACCTCTACGACACCATGAGCGAAGGCCTGAACAGCTACCAAAGCCTGATGAGCCTGAAACTCATAGACCCCGTCCCCTTCAAGAACAAGGACATGGAAGCCAAGTTCATGGAACTGACCCAGAAAATGCGGGAGTAGGCAGGCGCCAAAGCCCAACCTTCCTCTCAGGGCGCAAATAAGCAGCCCCCGGCAAAGCGACACCATTGCCGGGGGCTGCTGTATTTGCGCCTGCCGTCCATACGCGCGAAGCAATCTCGCTCCTGCGTCTGCCGCCCATAGAAAGGGGAGCGAAGCAATCCCTTTTTTCTTCTCCCCAAAGACGGCAACACGCCGTTTTAAACAGCGAGTTTTTTCGTATGGCGCAGCAACGCGGCCATACGGAAAAAATCGCTGTTTAAAACACGCCGGGGAGGTTGTTTTGGCGCAACGCCGCATCAGCACTGCCGAGGTGATACATATTGTGCGATCCGATGAGCGAGAGGGTAGCGGCATGGGTCATGTCTGCACCAAGGCGCTTGGAAAGGCCTTCGTGTTTTTCTGCCAGCTTTGCGTCGTCAAGGCTTGCAACATAGGCTTCAACCCTGGCTTTGCACTCGGACATGAAGGCGCTTACCGCTTCTTTGGCGGGCGCATTCGCGGGCACTTCTTTCAAGGAAATAATCGCTTCACTGAAAGGACTTTGCGCTTCCTTCTCTTCCGGGCCGCGCAGGAAGAAGTCTACCGCGCCGAAAGCGTGTAAAACCTGCTGGCCGACGGGCCATTTTCCGTAAGGGGCGTTCCAGATGTTGTCGGGGCAGGCTTTGATAAATGCCTCCATGAGGGAAAAAGAGCGCATAACGCCACCGGCGAGGCTTTGGGTAATCGTGTTTGCCATGGTGTTCTCCTTATTGGACTATTGTCAGGTACAGGGTGTCGGAAAAGGGTCTGATGCATGATGCATCCCATAAAATAAGTCTTTTCTCCATACTGGCAAGATGGGAAAACAGGCCGCAAGCGCACCTTTTTCCTTGCCAGCGCTGGGGGGCTTTGGCAGTATCCCTGCATGGGAGTTCGCAAAATACCAGCTGCCCCCCATCTTGTTGTGGGTTCACGGGGGGAAGAGGAAGCCGTCCGCTTTCTTGTCGGCCTCGGGTGGCGTATTGTACACCGCAACTGGCGGCCCGGGGGCGCCCTTCGCGGGCTGGAACTGGATATTGTGGCCCGGGACGGCTCAACGCTTGTGTTTGTTGAAGTAAAAACCCGCACCGCCCCCGGCCCCCGAAGCGAAACCCGGACGAATTTCGGCTTTACCGAGCAAAAAAAACAGCGCCTGGTCAAAGCTGCCGGGCTATACCTTTCCGCGTATGATCTGTGGTCTGCCCCGTGCAGATTTGATCTCGTCTGCCTTGCCCCTTCCAGCGCGGCAGGCAGGGCGGACAAAACAGGCTTCGCAGACAAAACGGACGCACCGCACGCCGCAAACACAGTGTTGCCATCGGGCGCACGGGGCGAATACGGCGGCCCGCCCGGCGGGCATATTCTGGAGCATTATAGCAATGTCATCGAAATCGGGCACTCTGTGGATAGTGGCAACGCCGCTTGGCAACCCTGGTGATCTTTCACCCAGGGCGCGTGAAGTGCTCACCCTTGTGGACGGCGTTCTGGCGGAAGACACCCGCAAAACCGGGCAGCTTCTGGCCCGTTGCGGCATAAGCGCCCGCGCCTTGACCAGTTTTCATGACCACAATGAGGAAGACCGCCTGCCCCAGGTATTGAACTGGTTAAAGGACGGAAAAAGTCTTGCTGTGGTATCGGACGCAGGCACTCCCCTTCTTGCCGACCCCGGCTACAGGCTGGTTCGGGCCTGCCGCAAGGAAGGCATTACGGTTTCCCCGGTTCCCGGTCCTTTTGCGGCGGCAACAGCGCTTTGCGCCAGCGGGCTTGCGCCCTATCCTTTTGCCTTTTTGGGCTTTACCCCGAGAAAGCCCTCTGACCGGGTCAATTTTTTTGCTCCATACGCCCGCCTGCCTCTGACCCTGATCTTTTTTGAAAGAAAAGACCGGCTACGTGAAACCCTGGAGACAGCCCGCACCGTTCTCGGCGAGAGAGAGGTCTGTATAGCTCGAGAATTGACCAAAACCCACGAAGAATTTATATTTTTTTCTTTGGGCGATGCATGTGAAAAAGCCGATGCCCTGCTTGGGGAAATTACCGTGCTGATTGGCCCGCCCATGCAAGGGCAAAATATATCGGATTCGGAGATTGAGCGCATTCTGCTGGAAGAAGCCGCCCAGGGCGGCAAGCCCAAAGAAATGGCCAGACGCGCGGGGCTCAGGCTTTGCGCGAGCTATGGCGTGAAAAACATTCCAGGGTGGAGCGGCAAGGATTTGTACGCGCGACTGCAAAATTTATTGCATCAGCAAAAGGATGCCGCCGCGGGGCATGGCGATTTCCAGGCATGCGAGCAGCCGCTCTCGCCGCCCGGCGCTACACCCGACGCTACGCCTGGCGCAAAGCCGGGCAAGGAGCCGGGCGCATGAGCATCTGGACTTCGCGCACACTGCTTGGCTGCTTTTTCCGCTCGTACATGGTTTCAGCGGCAAGTAACGCGGACGGCTTGCAAAACGTGGGCTTTTTATACGCCATAGAGCCGGCGCTCGCCACGCTGTACAAGGACGGCAAAGGGCTGGCTGAAGCCAGAATGCGTTACGCCCGCCGCTATAACAGCCACCCGTTTTTTACCCCCATGCTTCTGGGCATTTTTTTACGCCTGGAAGCGGATATTGCGGCAGGCCGAATGTCTCCGGCTGTGTTGCTCAGCGTCAAGGACACAACGGCCAACGCCCTTTCCGCCCTTGGCGACTCATTTTTCAACGGCACGCTCCTTGCCACCTGGGCCTTGCTGTCCTGCTGCCTTTTGCTTGCCGACTCGCCGGGAATGGCCTTTGCCTTTACAGCGGTGTGCTTTGTCTCGCTGCAACTCTTCAAGTTTGTCAGTTTCTTCATGGGCTTGTCCAAAGGACTGTCCGTACTGGCTTTTTTACGCAAACTCGATCTGATCAACTGGGGCGATCATTTCAAGTTCTGCAACGCGGCGCTTCTGGGCTGTTTTTTGTGGCTTTGCACGCCGGACGCGCCCGTGCTTGTATTCGGCGGCGTGGCCCTGTACCTTGTGCTGGCGGGCTGGATAATCGGCAAGTTGCATTTTCCGCGCATCTGCGTGGCCCTTTTTCTGCTGGCCTGCGCTGTGGCGCTGCATTTTTCCGGCTGGTTCGGGCATATCCCGACGCTGCTTTTTTCTATATGACCAAAGGGATTGAGGATGGAAGAACCGCAGGTAGAACGGACAATCGTCATCGCCAATGAGCTTGGCCTGCACGCCCGCCCGGCTGGCAAGCTGGCCCAGGCCGCGCAGCAGTTTTCGGCTGAGGTGCAGCTGGAATATGACGACATGACGGTTGATGCCAAAAGCATTCTGGATATTCTCACCCTTGCGGCGGGCAGGGGCGCAAACCTTACCCTTCGCTGCGCGGGAAAAGACGCGGAACAGGCCGCAGAAAGCATAGCCGACTTTTTTACCCGGCTTGCCGCAGGAAACGAGTAAACACACGACAGTATGGCACACGCAACACTTCACGGAATAGCCGTTTCCAGCGGTATAGCCATAGGCAAGGCCTATGTCGTTAACCGTGCCCCCGGCGGGGTGCGGCACGACCAGGTCTCTCTTGACGCGGTGGAAGATGAGGCCAAGAGGCTGCAAAGCGCCATTACCCTGGTATGTGCCGATTTTGAAGCCGCCCGCGACAGAATGACTTCGGAAGCCGCGTTTCATGTTGATATTGTGGAAGCCCACCTGCTTATCTGCCGCGACCCGAAGCTGGCGGGAGAAGCGCTGCGCAGAATACGCGAGCAGCGCATGAACGCCGAGTGGGCGCTGGAAGAAAGCGTGGCCCGCCTGGCCGAATCATTCAGCAAGCTCAGTCTGCCGTATATTCGCGACCGGATTGAAGACGTGCGTCTTGTGGCGGCGAGAGTGCAAAGTTACCTTGACGGCGGCAGGGCCGAGCTTGACCCCACCCGCGCCGGAATTCTTATCGCCTATGATCTTACACCGGCAGATGTTGCGGGCCTTGCCCCCACTTCCATCACGTCCTTTGCCATTGAGCAGGGGGGCAAAACCTCGCACACCGGCATCATGGGCAGAAGCCTGCGCATTCCCGCCGTAGTCGGCTTGAGCGGCCTGACCGAAGAGGTTCGCGACGGCGACACGGTTGTTGTGGACGGCATTCGCGGAAGGGTTGTGATCAACCCGGACGCGGTGGAACTGGGCGACTACCAGGTACTGCAAGAGCAGTACGCCGAGTATGAAAAGCGTATCCAGATTTACGCCCACAAGCCTGCGGAAACCGAGGACGGCAGGCGGCTCACAATACTTGCCAACGTGGAAACAGCAGCGGAAACTGACGCAGTTCTCGCCTGCGGGGGCGAAGGCGTAGGGCTTGTGCGCACGGAATTCGCCTATATCACGCGGCCCGGCCTGCCCTCGGAAGAGGAGCTTTACCGGGACTATTCCGCTCTGGTGCAGTCTCTTTCTCCGCGCAAGGTCATTTTCCGCACCCTGGATATCGGGGGAGACAAGGTTTTCACAGACAGAACGCCGCTGGATGAAGCCAACCCGGCCATGGGCATGCGGGGAATTCGCTACTGCCTGCGCCATCAGGATATTTTCCGCACCCAGCTTCGGGCCATCTTGCGGGCCAGCGCCCATGGCAACGCGGCCATCATGTTTCCCATGATATCCGGGCTTTCGGAACTGCGCGTCGCCAAATCCATTCTGGCGGAGGCCTCGCAGGAACTGCAAAACAACAATACCCCCTATAACCCGGATATTTCCGTCGGTATCATGGTGGAGTTGCCTTCAGCGGTCATGGTGGCCGACATGCTGGCCAAGGAAGTGGATTTTTTCAGCATCGGCACAAACGATCTCATACAGTATTCCCTCGGGGTGGACCGGGGCAACAAGCATGTGGCCCATATGCACCAGCCACTGCACCCGTCCATTGTCCGCTCCATCAAGACAACTGTGGACATGGCCCACCGTGCGGGCATCGCTGTAAGCGTTTGCGGGGAAATGGCGGCAGATCCCTACTGCATACCCATTCTCATCGGTATGGAGGTGGATGAAATTTCACTCGCACCCCAGTCAATACCGGCTATGAAGCATCTTGTGCGCAACTCAAGCCTGGAAGAATGCCGGGAGCTGTTGACAAGCGCACTGAATGCCCCGACAGTGGCCCACATAAACAATCTGGCGCGGCAGGCTGTGTATAACCGCTTCCCCGAAGATGTATCGTTTTTCGCTTCACAGACGGATACGGAATAACATGAGCAAGAAACTGTCCGGCGGCCAGATCGCCCAGAATAAAAAAGCCCGGCACTATTTTGAACTGCTTGAATTTATTGAAGCGGGCATTATGCTGACCGGTTCGGAAATGAAAAGCATTCGTCTGGGTGCCATCAACTTTCGCGATTCGTATGTCACCTTTCGTAACGGCGAGGCCTTTATCATCGGCCTGCATATCGCACCCTACGCCAACGCGGGCTATGCCCAGCACGACCCGGACAGGGAGCGCAAGCTGCTCATGCACGCCCGCGAGCTGGAAAGCTTGCAGGAAAAGGTACAACAAAAGGGCCTTGCCCTTGTGCCCGTGAACATGCACTTTCGCAACGGCAAGGTGAAGCTGGAACTGGCGCTCGGGCGGGGCAAAAAAATGCAGGATCAGCGACAAGATCTGAAACACGCCGCAGCAATGCGCGATGCAGAGCGCGAAATATCGCGCTTTGGCCGCTAACGAAGCCCTTTTTGGGCGCTTTTGTAAAAACTATGGCTACCGACGACCGCGAAAAAATCCACTTTGAACTGCTGGACGCCTTGTATGAGGCCCGCAAACAGGTGGAATATCTGGAAGCCGCCCTTGCCCACAACGCTGCCTTTCTTGGCACGGGAGTTGAGCGTGAAGAGCAGATAGGCAATAAAGCCCCGGAAAATACAGCCATCCCCCATGCCCTGGCAAAATACCTGGATCTGGTTGAACCGGAAGAAGATATCAGCGACTTTATCGGGCGCGAGGGCCATGACGAAAGCCGCCCCCGCCTCGGCCCTGACGCACCCGCAAGCTTGCGCCCGGCAGATTCGCCCAGGCTTGACCGCCGTCTGGTCGGCCTTCTGGCCACCGCCCACCCAGAAGACTCGCTGATTTTCGGCATTCCCGCACCAGTGGTGGAGAGCACCCCGGAACAGCTTTCCGAACCTGAGCTGCCTGGTGTGCCCGGTTTTCCGGCTGTTGCAGGCAGGCCCAGCGCCCCCGCCTCTGCCGCTCCACCCGCCTCTGCCGCTCCACCCGCCTCTGCCGCTCCACCTGCTTCTTTTGCAACCCCTGGTTCCCCCCCGGCCCCGACAGACAGCTTGGCCTCTGCGCCCCTCAGCTCTCTTACGTCCGCCGCGCGCGGGATGCAGGATGACGGGGCCGTCCTTTGTGCCGCCGAGTCCAGTGACGCCTGCGTCCGGGCCTGTCTGGTCATGCATACCATCAACGACGGGGTATGGGACTGGAACATCCAGAAAGAAAGCATCTATTGCTCGCCCAGGTGGTACAGCATCACCGGCGTGATGCCGCACCTCAAGACTGCGAAGCAAAACACGCCGCCCCTGGACTGCCTGACCGCAGCCATGCACCCCAAAGATGCGGAGCACGTCAAAGAGCGTGTCATGCATATTCTGGAAGGCAAGTCTTCACGCCTTCGGATAACAGTGCGCTTCCTGAACGGTCCGGCCACCTGCTGGGCCGTGTTGCGCGTAGCCGGGTTGCGCCATTCGGGCGCCATTGTCCGCCTTACAGCGGTTCTCTCCGACATAACTGCCCAGCACCACGCGGAAGTTGCCTTGCGGGCCAGCGATGAAAAATTCCTGGCCATGGCCAATGACTCGACCGATCTCATCTGCCGCTTTGACCGGGACGGGGTGGTCACATACATCAGCGCCAACGTCAGCCGCTATAACGCCGGCTCTCCGGCGGATTTTGTAGGCAGACAATTTTCGGAAATAGGCATTACCGGCGACACCGGCTACTTTGACCGCACGATAAAGCGCGTTTTCGACACGGGCCAGCCGGCACAGTCGGAGCTGCTCTTTGCCGCGCCGCTTACCGGGGATTTTCTTGTCGACTGCCGCTTCTGGCCGGAATTCGGCGTTGACGGCGAAGTGCTGTCCGTTTCCGTTCTGCTCAGAGATATGTCCTACTCCCGGCGGATAGCGGAAAACTATTACGCCCTTTTCAACCGCATGGAAGCCGGGTTTATCCTTTTCGAGCACGTTTCCGGCTGGGAGGGCGGCTCACCCACCTACGGGCCGGACGATTTTGCCCTGGTGGTCATGAACCCGGCCTTTTGCACGATGCTCCAGATGCAGCCGCCCGATTCCAGCGGCATTCGCCTTGCCGACCTTATGGGAGAAGATGCCGCCCAATGGGCCGGGCTGTTGCAAAGCGTACTGGTGGAAGAAAAGGCCATTCGCCGCGCTGTGCGCCTTTCCAGCGGCGGCAGCTATGAAATAAGCGCCTATTCCCCGGAGCGGGGCCGGGTGGCCTGCATTGTCAAGGACGTGACAGAGCTGACCCGCATTTCTCAGGAAATAAGCCTGAACGAAGCGCGCCTTGCCGCACTGTACCGACTGTCCCACATGGACGAAGCGCCGGAAACCGCCGTGGTTAGCTACTGCCTTGCACAGGCGGTCAAGCTGACCGGCAGCGCCTTTGGCTTTTTGTACATGAGCCACTCGCCGGATGGCGTGAGCGAACCACATTCAGCCGCCGGTCGGCTGTATTGGTCGGAAAGTGTGCTGGACCGCCCCGAAGGGCCGCCCGATGCGGATATGTCTACCCTGCCCTGGCTGGCTGACAAGATGAAAGAGGAACTGCGCCTTGCCAAAATTGTTAACCAGCAAGACGACTTTTTTGTCCGGACTTTCCACACCTTCAACGATGTGGAGCGCTACATGCTTGCCCCGGTTATGGACGACGGACGCATTGTCTGCTTCGCCGGGGTTGCCAACAAGCAAATGGCCTACACCCATGCGGACATGCAGCAGCTTGAGCTTTTTTTGAGCGGCATGTGGTTTCACCTTCGTCGGCGCTGGGCCGTACAAGACTTGCGCAAGGCCAAGGAACAGGCGGAAGCTGCCAGCCGTGCGAAAAACGAATTTCTGGCCAACGTCAGCCA
The DNA here is from genome assembly GCA_030266525.1 of Desulfovibrio sp. OttesenSCG-928-G15. The sequence continues at coordinate 12,605 of JAJDIC010000046.1, forward strand.
CGAGCTGCGCACCCCGCTCAACGGCATTCTGGGCATGCTGCAAATGCTGCAACAGGCCGACCTGGCCAAAGAGCAGATGGAATATATCGCCACGGCAAACTTTTCCGGGCGCAGTCTTTTGCGCATCATCTCGGACATACTCGACTTTTCGCGTATTGAGGCGGGCCGCTTCACGCTTGAGTCACAGCTTTTTGACTTTGCCGCCACCGTGCGCTCCACATCCGGCATGTTCTTCTACCAGGCGGAGCGCAAAAACCTGCGCTTCACCCTGCACATAGATCCGGCCATCCCGCCGCTGCTCATGGGCGATGACGCGCGCGTGCGCCAGCTTATTTTCAACATTGTGGGCAACGCCTTCAAGTTTACCAAGGAAGGCATCATTTCGGTGGACTGCACCCTTCTGCCTTATTGCAAACCCGGAATGCGCTGCATTCATATCGCTGTTTCCGATACCGGCATGGGCATACCGCCCGAAAAAATCGGCCAAATTTTTGAAGAGTTCACCCAGATAGACAATTCGCAAACCCGCCGGTTCAGCGGAACCGGCCTCGGCCTGACCATTGTGCAACGGCTCGTAGATTTGATGGAAGGCGGTATTTCTGTTGAAAGCGAAGTGGGTCAGGGGACGACTGTTCACTGCTCCCTGCCCTTTGCCCTGCCTGCCGCCCTTTCGGCTGAAGAACCCATCGGCATTGAGGAATATGGACCAGGCCGGGCCATGAAAATTCTGATCGCCGAAGACGACCCGGTAAGCCAGTTCACTCTCAAGGCTTTTATGAAGCGCACCCCGCATGAGGCCGTTATTGTGGCAGATGGCAAACAGGCTCTGGAAGCCCTGTTGCTGCAAAGTTTCGACTGTCTGGTAACAGATATCCAGATGCCGGTAATGGACGGGCTGGAGTTGACCCGCCGCATCCGCGAAGACGAAAACCTGGATATCGCCCCCGGACAAGAGATAAAAAAACTGCTCGGCCTTGCGCCAACGGTCACGCTACCGCGCCTGTCCATCCCCGCTGACCTGCCGGTCGTCGCCCTTACAGCCTATGCCATGGAGGGCGACAGAGAACGTTTTTTAGGCATTGGCATGGATTATTACCTTGCCAAACCGGTAAGCTTTGCCGAGCTTGCCGCCGTTTTAGACCGCATATCCCTTACCTCCCATGGCCGCAAACAGTAAGCCCGCCGAAAAAGCGCTCCCGTGCGGCTCCATTTCGCTGCACTATCTGGCGAACGTGCCGGAACTGCTCAGCCTGTGCGCCCTCGGGCCGGGTCCGGCACCCGGAGTTTTCGCCGTTCCCGGCGATGCACTCACTCATGACGCTTCAAGCGCCCCCGGCACTTCGCCCCGCCCTATTCCCCTCATAGACGCCCGCTCCCCCGGAGAATTTTTTCAAGGACATATCCCCGGCGCAGTCAATGTGCCGCTGTTTGACGATGATGAGCGGACCGTGGTGGGCACCCTGTACAAGCAGAAAAGTCGTGAAAGCGCCCTGCTGGCAGGCTACGGCTTTATCGGCAAGCGTATGGAAAGTCTCGGTCGCGAACTGCTGGAACTGGCCGGGGAAAGAAAGGAACTGGTCTTTGTCTGCGCGCGCGGCGGCATGCGTAGCGAGTCTTTGGCCTGGCTGGCCGCCACCCTTGACATCCAGTGCCATGTACTCTTTGGCGGGTACAAGGTTTTCCGTCGTTTTGTTCTGGAATATCTGGAACAGCCCTTCAATCTTTGCGCCCTTGGCGGCAAAACAGGATCCGGCAAAACGGATGTGCTTCGGGCCTTGCCCCGCCATGGCGGTCAGGCAGTGGACCTTGAATGGCTGGCCCGACACCGGGGTTCTGCCTTTGGCTCACTGCCGGATTATCCCCAGCCCAGTACCGAGCATTTTGAAAACCGGCTGGCCCTCGCCCTGTACAACTGCCGCCCGGATGAGCCCATCTGGATTGAAGACGAGTGTGAAAACCTGGGCACGGTCAATGTGCCCCGCGCCTTTTTCCGCACCCTGCGGGCCGCGCCCTTGGTGCTTTTGCAGGTTTCTCACAACGCCCGCCTGACCAGAGTGCTGCGCGAATACGGCAACATGCCCCACGAAGACATCGCCGCCTGCCTCGGCAGAATCCAGAAGCGCCTGGGCGGGCTGGTCTACAAACAGGCTCTGGCCTTTCTGGAAGAAGGCAATCTGACCGCAGTTGCCGAAATCCTGCTTGGGTACTACGACAAGGCCTATACCCGGCAGATTGAAAACCGCCCCCTTACCGCGACAGTGAAAGAAGACGACCCGTCCAAGGCCGCAAAGAAATTGCGCGCCATCGGGCTTCGCCCCTGACAGCGTGTGTCCTGCTGGAGTTTCCCCCCATCCTCCCAGCGTTCCCCTTCACTCGTCGCGAAAGGGAACGAAGCAAACCTTTCCATTGTAATTACCCAGTGACCACGAGAGCAGGAGAAACGCTGATGTTTTCCGTCTGGCAAGGCGCGCGCCCATTATCAAGAGGGGGCAGGACCTAACAGTCCAGCCCCTCTTGATAATGGGCGCAGCAACGCAGTCCCGACGGAAAAATCAGCGTTTCCCTATGTTTTTGAGTCACAGTATACGGACTTGCGCATAGCTGAATGCAAGTGCCGCTCGGTTGAAAAATACTTTGTCTGTTTACGCCCAGCCTGCTTTTGCGCCTGGTACTTCTGTTGCAAGGACTCTGCCTTTATTTGAAGCGAACGGTTGGCTGCCAGCACGGCAGAAAGCCCTTTACGCAATTCTTCCTCGTCACACCCCTGACGCTTCGCCCATATGTCGGCCAGAACATCCTTGCGCTTTGCGGAAAGTTCTTCGGCGGCCTCCAGATTTTCATCTGCAAGCGCCACCTCTTCTTCCCGAAGCAGGGCTGTTACTTCTTTCAAAAGGGCGAGTGAGGGGTGCATGTCAGGCTGCCTTGCTGATGTCTGTGGCCAGGTTATCAATTACCGACAGCCATACTTCGCAGGAGGGCTGCAGTTCGTATTCCATGAGGTCCGCAACCAGCATCCAGTCTTCATTATCCATACTGTCGCCGATTTCGCCCAGAAGTCCGCCAAACTCGTCGCCAAGTCTCACAATTTCCTCGTTCGGGCCGCTGGAATACTGGGAACGCAGCACAGTGATGGAATTAAGCAAGTCACGGCTTACGGCAATCATGTCTTGCAGCACCTCCAACCCTTCGGCCAGATTACGCTGGCGAAGAAGCGTCGCCACCTGCTTGCCGCTGATTTCCAGAAGGCGGATAACCTTGGGCAATTCGCCAATCACATCTTTTGCCATCTGTTCAAAGGACACGGTGCGCAGTTCCAGCCGGGAAAAGCTTTCCGTTTCAATGTCTTCGGCCTGATGCGGATACAGCTCGGAAAAGGGCTCCTCATCAAGAAGGACATCGGTAATGATGCGCGTGTCCAGCCCTTCTTCCGCGATTACGGCAGTAAGGGTTTCTTCAAGGTTGGCGTAGCTGGAAATAGCAAGCTGGCTTTCACGTCCGTCAATAACAATCATGGTATTCTCCTTCTCCCCCCCGCAGGGGAATTTTTTGCATAGTGCATCTTGACAAGCAAATTTCATTCCATTTTGACATCTCTTTCTTCGCGCCTGGGTGACCCTTCACGCCCGCGCAATTTCACTGCGCTGCAAGTCATCCACAAGCGCCTGCAATAATACGGAAAATTCACCAGCAACAGCGCCGATAGCCGGTAAATCCAGCCCGTCCGCCTGGGTGCGGTAATCCCACAAAAGGACCAGGGGCTTGAAGCGGGACGAAGATTCCAGCGCTTCGCGAACCTTCTTCCAGGTGGACACAAAGCGCTCGCGCATCATGGGCACCGGGTTGACTGCCAAAACTTTTCCTTGCTGCTGCAAGAGATTGAGCAAGGCGACAGCCCGCTGTGCGCAAGGTACAGCCTCTTCCAGTAAAAGGGAGCTGGGCGGCAACTGCTCTGCATAGGGCAAAGCGATATACTCACCCGTATTGTCAAGAAACCGTCGCAGGTGATGGCGTAACAGCATCAGCCAGACGTAGCGGGCTTCCCGGTCATGGCCGGAAAGTGAGCGTAAGCCGGTAAACCCGTCAGGTCCGTCAACCGCCTGCCAGATACGGACGGACCGAGCGGACGGCCCTGCGCTGCCTTGCGACAGGACAAAGCCCCCTTCGCGCATACGTGCCAGGGCCAATTCGGCTATCACATCCACCGGCACGGCCTTGCGGCAAGCCTCCTGTCTGTCGCAGGCCTTGCCGAAACGGCAGGGGTG
>JAJDIC010000047.1 GCA_030266525.1 Desulfovibrio sp. OttesenSCG-928-G15
TACCCTGCCGCATGACAAGGCAGACTTTGCCCCGGCTGAGGCAAAACAGCCGCTTACCCTGGCCGTGCTTGCCGCCATGGTGCTGGTTATGGCTTTCGGCATTGTGCCTGCCGTTACCGCCATTCTTGGCGCTGCGGTCATACTGGTGCTTACCCGCTGTGTGCCCATGACCAGCGTATATGACGTGATTGACTGGCCGACCATTGTGCTGATTGCCGGAATGATTCCGCTGGCTCTGGCCCTGCAGAAAACCGGGATTATCGGCGAAGTGGGGAACGTCTTTATGGACGTTACCTCCGGGCTTGGCCCGATAGGCATACTGGCCGGGCTTTTTCTGATTACCACGGCCCTTGGCTGTGTCATGTCCAACACGCCGGTGGCGGTTTTGCTGGCCCCCATGGTTATGCATGTCAGCGAGGCAAGCGGCATCAGCCCGCAGGCCTGCGTCATGGTGGTAGCCATTGCCTGTTCCGCCGCCTTTATATCGCCCTTTGGTTCACCGGTGCTGCTGCTGGTAAGGGAACCGGGGGAATATTCCCTCGGCGATTACCTGAAAACCGGTGTGCCCCTGATGCTGTGCACACTGCCGATTACGCTGTGTATCGTGTGGTTGATGTACCTTTAGACAGCGGAGTCACGAGCTGTCTTTTCCCCTGTCCGCGTTGCGACAGAACCCCCGGAAGGTCATAGACGAAAGAGTCCGCCCCCTCCGGGTGAACCTGTCGCGCCTTGGCAGAGAAAAAATCCAAGCTCGTGACGAGACACAGTACACCTATTCCCCTTCCTCTCCCAAAGCGGCTTTTTGGGCTTCGTAGGGGGCAAGAGCTTCTTCGGCCTGGGCGAGGTCTTCGAGGAGGCGTTCGCTTTGTTCCGTGAGGGTGTGGAATTCTTTGAGCAGTTCCGTGGTTTTTGCGCTGTTTGCGTAGACTTCCGGGTCGGCAAGCAGGGCTTCGGTTTCTGTCTGGCGGGTGAATACTTCCTGCAGGCGGGCTTCAAGCTCGTCGTAGCGTTCCTGCAAGGGTTTCATGGCTTTGTACAGGGCTTTGCGGGCTTCTGCCTGTTCGCGTTTGCGACGCTTCACATCTTCTCGGCTCAGGCCGCTGGTGCGGCTGGCTTCTTTGCGGCGCAGCTCCTGGGCGCGGGAGTTTTCTTCCTGCCGCTGTTTTTTGCGTGCGTCAGCGTATTCGTCAAAACCGTTTTCATACAGGGCAAAGCCTTCGGGCGAGAGCGCCCATATCTGGTCTGCCGCTTCCGAGAGCAGATATCTGTCGTGGGCGACCATGAGCAGGGTTCCTTCAAAGGCGGACAAAGCTTCGATAAGCGCTTCGCGGCTTTCCAGATCCAGGTGGTTGGTGGGTTCGTCAAGCACGAGAAAATTGCACCGGGCCAGGAACAGGGAAGCCAGGATGAGGCGGCTTTTTTCCCCGCCGGAGAGGTTGGTCACGCTACGATCAAAAAAGGGCTTCCCCAGCAGGAACAGGCCAAGCACGCTCATGAGTTCTTCTTCGGTGGTGCGCGGGTCTGAAAGCCTTCTGATTTCGCCAAGCACGGTTCCGGCCGGGTTCAGGGTATCAAGCTGGTGCTGTGAGAAAAAACCGAGTTTTACTTGCTGGCCCAAAAGAATATTGCCGCCGGCTTTTTCTGCCCGACCGACCAGAAGTTTGAGCAGGGTGGATTTGCCGCAGCCGTTCGGCCCGACCAGGGCGATTTTTTGTCCCCGGTACAGGGTGAAGGACAGCTTGTCCCACATTTTTTTTCCGTCTGAAAAGGCGAAATCCAGATCCACAACAGAAAGGACCGTGCGCTCGGACTGGGGCGGAGCGGGCCATTTGAAGCCGAGTTCCTTCCGTTTGGCTTCCGGCTGCAGGCCATCAAGTTCTTTTTCGAGCTTCTTGGCCATTTTTTGGCGCGAGCCCGCCTGCCTTGCTTTGGTGGCCTTGGCTTTGAAACGGCGGACAAAGTCCATTTTGCGCTCTATTTCGTCCTGGATGCGGGCTGCTTCGCGGGCGCGTTGATCTTCCAACTCTTCTTGCAGGATAAGGAATTTGCTGAAGGAGCCTTTGCGAAATACCGCCTTGCCGGTGCCGGGAAGATAAAGAATGTGCGTACCCACCTTGTCCATGAATACCCGGTCGTGGGCGACAAATATGAGCACGCCCTGATAATCGAGCAGGAAGCTTTCCAGCCATTCCACAGCTTCCAGATCAAGGTGGTTGGTGGGTTCGTCAAGAAGCAGCACGTCGGAACCGGCGGTGAGTACTCTGGCCAGCTTGGCCCGCTCGCGCCAGCCGCCGGAAAGTTCGCGCAGGGTGCGGTGCCACTTGTTTTCGGAAAAGCCGAGGCCGGAGAGTACAGCTTTGGCCCGGTGCTCCGGGTTGTAGCCGTATTTGAGTTCCAGCTCATGCTGCCTTGCGGAAAGGGCGGCAATGGCGCTTTCGGAATTCGTGGCAGTGGCTTTGTCCCATTCCTGCCAGAAGTCGTTCCAGTCGGGCAGCACATCGAGCACAAAAGACAGGAGCTGCGTATCCAGCCGACTTTCGTCCAGCTCCTGCTCCACGTAGCCAAGCCTTGCTTCATGGGGGATGAGGATTTTGCCGTTATCCGCGCTTTCCTTGCCCGCGAGAATCTTGATCAGGGTGGACTTGCCGCTGCCGTTGGGCCCGCAAATGCAAAGCCTGACGCCAGATTGGATCTCAAGGGAGAAATCCTGTAAAATATCGCGCCCGCCAAAGGATTTGGAGATATTTTGAATGGTAACGTTCATGGCATAAGGGGCGGGTCAGACAGAGGGCGGGGTAAGGCCGCGCTTGATCATTTCCCGCCGGATAAAGGCGGGGACGACAAAACGGCTGAGAAGCGGAACCACGATTGCAATGGGCAGCAGGACGGAACCGGCGAGCTTGGTAAGCTGCATCATCATGTTCTGTTCCGCTTCCACGCCGAGAAAGCGAAAGGCAAAGTCAAAATACAAAGGCAACAGCAGCAATCCCCCGCCAAGCACGATAAGCAGTAAAAGGGGGTTTCGCAGCGCGGCGCGGGCAATGGCCGGGCGCTCCGCTTCGGGAACTCCGGCAAGTATGGGGTATCTTCTGGCGAGTCTTTCGCCGCGTGTGGGGGTGGCCATGGTATTTCCCGTGTACTGCGGGCCAGCGCCGGAACTGTCCGGCATTGGCGGGCGTTTACCTGTATGCTATTCGGCAAAAGAGTCGATTATGCCCCAAATCTGCACGGGGTGCATGGTTTCATCGCCGCTTTTCAGTTGCAGTATTTCCGCTACCGTGCCGCCCTTGTGTGAGGGCAGTTCCATGAGCAGCAAGCGGTAGTTGCGATCAGAGGTATCTTGTTCAAGGTGCAGCCACCAGCCTTGCCCGTGCCGTTCCCAGCGCAGGGAAAAATGGTTGGGCGGGGTGAATCCGTAAATGAGCATGGCTTTCAGGTCGTTCAGCGAAAAGCGCCCCCGGCTTTTTCCTCCGGCGCTCATGTATTGGCCGTCTTCTGTGCAGACCATGAGCGGCAGGCTGAAAAACTGCCTGGGCGGCTCTGCCGGACCGGCGGGCGCATCCGGCTGGGTGGGAACAAGATCTGAATGGGGCCGCAGGGAGTCTTGAAAAGAAATAACCTGGGCCCGCTCTTTTGTCTGCTCATCATGTGCGGACAGGCCGGGGTGTCCGGCAGGTTCTGCCTGCCCGGTCTGCTCAGTATGTGCTGCCTGTTCGGCCTGTACGTGAGCGTCCTGCTGGTTAGGCGGCTGCGGCGCTATGGTTTCCGCTGCGATGCGGGCTGCTGTGGCCAGGGTTTGGGCGCTTTCTTCCCGCCAGTCTTCGGCGGCCTTGTCTCTGGTGTCCAGAAAGCGGTCAAGGCGTCTGGACAGGCTGGCAACGGTATTGGCCAGCTCGCGGGTATTGGCGTCAAGCTGATCAAGGCGGGCTTCTATTTCTTCTCCGTGCTTTTGCGCGGCCTGGGTTCTGGCGTCCATGCGTTTTGCCGTGTCCACAGCGAAGTTTTGTGCGCCCCCTTCGGCAAGCAGACTTTCAAAGGCTTCCAGACGGCTGAGAATGGCGTTCTGCTGCTGGGTAAGGGCAACCATGCCCCTGGCCATGTTACTGACGTTTTGGGCCAGCACGGGAACAGAGGTCTTGTCCGGGCGCCCTTTGCCGGTAGACTCACGCACAATGAGCATGGCGTCCGGCTCGACCTCAATCCAGGAAAACTCCTGGGCCAGCCGGGCGCGCACGTCTTCCACACTCATGCCGGTGTCAAAGTAGTCCCGAATTTTCAGGGCGACTGTGGCGGCTTCCTCGGTAAAGCGTATGGGTTTTCCCTTATTGGCCACGGGAATACAGCCGGGGAACTTGCGCCGGTAGCTCTTTACCGTGGTTTCGGAAACGCCGAGCAGTACAGCCAGATCTTTGTGGGTAAAGGTCTTTTCACTCATTGAAATTTAGCCTTTTGGTAGTCGTATTCCGCCAGAGGGATTTTTTTGCTCATGTATTTTCGCCACTTTTCCCGCTCCGCCTTGAATGCGCCCAAGCGCTTGGCCGGAACGGCGATATCTCTTTCTGCCAGCATTTTTTCCGGATTAATGAACTGCCCGTTCTTTTTCATGCGAAAATCAAGGTGCGGTCCCGTGGAATAGCCGGTGCTGCCCACATAGCCGATTACCTGACCCTGCTGTACCCTGTCGCCTATTTTCAGGCCGGGGGCAAAGCGGTGCAGGTGCAGATACATGGACTCGTAGTTATTCTTGTGCTTCATGGTTATGAAGTTGCCTGCTCCCCGGTCGTACCCTCTGTAAGTAACTGTTCCCTGCCCGATGGCCTTGACCGGGGTGCCCAGCGGGGCCGCGTAGTCCACGCCGGGGTGGGGACGCACGGTTTTCAGGATGGGGTGTAGCCTGGCAAGGCTGAAATGGGAGCTGATACGCGAGTAGGAAAGAGGGGCTTTGAGAAAGGCCCTTTTCAAGCTTTCTCCGGCTGCGTTGAAATAGGTGGCGTTGCCTGCGGCGTCGGTAAAGGCATACGCTTCGTATTTGCTGTGTCGGTTGATGAACTCCACTGCGGGCATCCTGCCGTACCCTTCAAACTTGCCGTGACGGTAACGCTTTTCCGTGAGAATGCGGAACCTGTCGCCGGGGCGGACATCGCGCAGGAAGTTGACTTCCCAGGCAAACACCTGGGACAGGCGTGAGGCGAGGGAGGCTTTTTCCCCGGCTGCCACCATGGCATTTTGCAGGGTGGTTTTGACTTTGCCCTGTATGAGGGCGAGGCGCACTTCAAATTCAATGCCTTCAAGCCTGGCCTTCCAGACGGTTTTTCCGTCTTTTTCGCCTTCGCTGGTAATGAACAGCTTGCTGTCGTTGGTTATTTCGTATTCAAGGCGGGTGAGGCGGCGCTTGTCAAAATAGATGGTATAGGCCTGGCCGAGCTTGAGCTTGCCAAGAGGGTATACTCCTTTGCTTGACGCAACGAGATTTGCCACGTCGGAAGCGGAAAGCCATTCGCGCAGAATCCCTCCGATGGTATCGCCCTGTTCAACAAAGCCCTGGATTACTGCCGGGCCATCAGAGAAAAGCTCATCATCCCCGAGGCTGCCTGGCTGATCGTCCTGATCCTGGCTACGGTCCTGGCCCTGCGGGGTAGCGGAAGGATCTTCGGGGGGCAAATCCGGGTGCAGGCCGGCTACGTCTGCGGGCGTTTCGCCGGGCTGCTGATCCGTTGGGGCTTCTACCGGGGTATCGTCAGGCTTGTCGTCAGGCGGGCCGTCGGGTTGGGGCAGACTTGCCGACGGGTCTTCCTGTTGCTCTCCCGGCTTGTCTTCCGACTGATACCAGGACTGTTCTTCAAAATCTTTTCCACCAAAGCCGGACTCGTCGTCATCCTGAAAGGACACCTGCTCGGGTGAGTCGGTCCGTACCGAGTAATCTTGGGCGATGTATTCAAAATAGCAGACAATACCGACAAGCAGCAGGCCGATAATAACGCCCGCATAGCTCGTATATTCCATCCAGCGGGGGATGGAGCGGGCCCGGCGATAGCGGTAGGGTTTACGATACATATTTCTGCGCATGAGACTGTGGCGGCACCTGGCAATAAAAACGGGGAACGGGCATGCATTTGTAACGCCCGGTTTTGCGGGCTGTGTAATCCAAGATGTGAACGGTAAATTGCCGTTCACCAGTTGGGCACTTTACCTGAAAGCTTCGCCTTTTTCAAAGTATATTCGCGCCATTTTTTCATTGGGTGAAATGCCGCTTTGTATAGAGTGCGCGAGGGGCGCGCGGCTGTTTTGGAAAAAGGAAAAAGCCTTTGGTTGGGGGGAACCAAAGGCTTTTGCGTGAAGGGGGTCTTCACCCGTCCGGCAAATAAAGGAGGGACCGGACATTTATAGTGCTTCCTGACGCATCCTGGGGGGAAGGATGGGGCGTGGCTGGGGGAAACCGTACCCATGCAGGTACTCTCTATTAAGCAACAGTCGTGCCAATGTAGGGAGCGACTCGCTTTTGTAAATAAAATTTAATAAAAACAGATAATTGCGCGACAGGCGTCAAGGCGGGCTTGTAGAGTGCGTTTACGCACGTAAGGAAATGTGTGCGAATTAGAACGACATTGTGGAGGGGTGGTGTTCGAAGTCGCACATAGGGCACTTGCTGAGCGTTATCGCACGCATGCAGGCACCCGTCAACGACAGGCTCAGGGCAGGAATTCGGGAACAAATCCATGCCCTGAGCTGTATTCCATCTTCACGGTTTCAGGGGGCAGCCTGGCTTATTTCTTTGCTCTTTTGCCGCCTTTGGGGCCTTTTTCGGGTTTGCAGGAGTTGAACTCATCAAAGCTCAACTGACCGTCCTTGTTCGTGTCGCATTTTTCAAAGAAGGCCCTTTTCCTTTCATCGCGGCGCTTGTCGCGGTGAACGCGCATTTCATCGCGGTTGATCATCCCGTCATTGTTCGTGTCGATTTCTTTGAACCGGGCTTCGCCAAGGCGAGGATAGCAAGCCGCGAATTCGCTGATTGAAAGAACGCCATCGCCGTCTTTGTCGCACTGGGCGAAGCCGGGCCGTTTGCCTTCTTTTTTGCCGTGGCGCGGCCCTTTTTTATCTGTAGCCTGGGCGTCCTGGGCGGTGAAGAGCGCGCCGGTTGCGAAAAGAGCGGCAATAGCAATGGCGGTGGTAAGTTTTTTCATCGAACAACCCTCCTGGGTAATGTGATTTTCAGTACGACGGTATTGCGTCGTCTTTATTGTTTTTTTGTAGTTACAAGAAACCTGTTGCCTGCATCCTGCGGGCTGTGCCCTTGGTGTTTGGGCAGAACCCTTTGTACATATATCTAGGTAGCCACTGTCAAGGCAATATGTATGGTTTGTGAGCAAGTAATGAAGAACGCGAAACAGCGTTTATTGTTCAAAACGGTAGCCCACGCCATATACGGATGTGATGCCGCAGTCGCTGGCCCCTGCCTGTTCCAGTTTGCGGCGTAAATTTTTGATGTGGGTGTCTATTGTGCGGTCAGTCACTATGCGCTTGTCATCATATAAAGAATCCAGAAGCTGCTCCCTGGTGAAAGCGCGGCCGGGTGATTTACTGAAAAGCAGCAGCAGCCTGAACTCGGCCGGGGTAAGGTCAAGCCGTTTGTCTTCATACCAGGCCTGAAAGCCGGATTCGTCAACCTGCAGGGCTTTGCCCGCACTTTGCGGCGCGGGGGCTACAGCTTCGCGTCCTTCTCTGGTACGGCGAAGCACCGCCTTGACCCTGGCCACCACCTCACGCGGGCTAAAGGGCTTGCAAATGTAATCATCCGCTCCCAACTCCAGTCCCAGAAGGCGGTCAATTTCTTCTGTTCTCGCCGTCAGAAGCAGTACGGGAATTTGGGAAAAGGCCCGAATTTCACGCAGAATGGTGAGGCCGTCCTTGCCGGGCAGCATAATGTCCAGAAGGACGAGGTCAAAGTCGCCTTCGCGAATATGCTCCACGCTGTCGTCCCCGTCGGGCAGGGAGGTTACGCAATAGTGGGAAGCTTCCAGATAATCAGACAACAACCTGGCAATTTTTATTTCATCTTCCACAACGAGAATGTTGGCTGTGTTCATGCGTTGTCTCCATCGGGACAGACCGGCAGGGTAAAGCGAATTTGCAGGCCGCCAAGCGGGGAGGCGGCGGCCTCTATTGTGCCCTGATGGGCTTCCACCAGGGTGCGGCATATGGCAAGGCCCAGCCCGGAGCCGCTTTTTTGGCGGTTGCGGGATTTGTCGCCGGTATGAAATCGGTCAAAAATACTGGGGAGTTCAGCGGCAGACACGTTGGGCGGGCTGTCTGCAACCGCAATGCTTACCGCGTTGCCGTCTTCCTGGCAACTTACGCGGATTGTGCCGCCGCTGTCTGTATAGCGCATGCTGTTTTCCAGAATATTGCGAATAACCTGGGTTATGCGCCCGGCGTCTGCAAATACACATATGGGCAGCTTCGGCAGATGCGATTCCAGGCGCAGATTTTTGGCCGTAACCCTGTCTGCATAAGTGGACAGAACCAGGGCCAGCTCCTGAACAATATCCAGACGCTTCTTGTCATAGGTAAGGCGACCAAGGTCCGCCAGCGCCAGGGTGAAAATGTCGCCGACCAGCCGCTCCAGAAGGTCCACTTCCCCGGAAAGGGACTGGATGGATTCCCTGGTCAGGGGCCGAACACCGTCTTCCAGCGCTTCAAGCTCGCCCCGGAGTACGGAAAGCGGGGTGCGCAGATCGTGCGAAACTTCGGCCATGAAGGCGCGCCGGGCTTCTTCATGGCTTTCCAGTGCGGCGGCCATCTGGTTGAACTGGGCTGTGAAAATTTGCAGTTCGTCAAACTTGTCCGGGGACTCTTCTTCTGCCTCGGCCAGGGTTGGCGCGGGGGAAACTCTGGCGCGGAAGTCGCCGTTTGCAAGCTGGTTGCTGGTTTCGGCCAGGCGTTTTATCGGCGCGATAAGGGTTTTTGCCATAAGCAGCGCGGCAATGGCGGCAACCGCAATGCCTATGACCATGATGAGCACAATGGCAGTGAGGTGTTTTTCATGGAAGCGAATGTCCACAGCGGCGGTCAGGCTGCTTGCGGGTTCTCGCGTAATCCAGCCCACGGTTTTGCCCTGGACGGAAATGGGAAGCCATTCGGCCCCTTTTTTGGGCATGTGCCCGGCAATCAGGGTTTTTTTATCCGGCAGCAAAAGCCCCAGGGTGGAGCGCAGATGGGCGTTTTCCCAATACCTGCGGGTGCGTTCCGCAGAACTGAGGGTATCAAGAATATTGTCCACGCCGGACTGCTGCAGGCGTTTCTCATCGCCGGGGCGGGAAAAGCGGAAAATGAACTTGCGCCAGTTTTTCTGGTCCCGAACAAAGCCCCAGTTGCCGTGTATGGCGTATTCTTCTTCCAGTTCCGCGGCCAGAAGCGCTACCCGGTTTTGTTCCAGTTCAACGAGGTAGTCGGCAAAGCCCTGCTGAAAGGTGATTCGGGTGATCAGCCCCATGGCAAGCGCGGTCAGTGCGCAAACCGAGAGAATAGCCATGAAAAGTTTGGCGGTTATCCCGGCTTTTTGCAACAGGGCTGAGGGGGGGAGGGATTTCATAGGATACCGGCCTTGGGCTGGGGCAATGTTCAATCGCTTATTGCCCGCAAATTCTGCTTGATCTGGGTAAGCACCCGAAGGCAGCAGTCCATTTCGTCCGGGTCAACGCCCGCCATCAGACGTTGCGAACACTCGTCTGCCACTTCTTTGCATTTGGTGCGCAGTTTTTCTGCCTCTTTGGTGGGGTACAGCACTTTGCGACGGGCATCGGAAGGGGCGCGTTTGCGTATAACCAGCCCCCGGCGCTCAAGAACGTCCAGAACCCGGCTCAAGCTGGACTTGTCCACGCAGATAGCGTTGGCCAGTTCGTCCTGGGCGATGCTTCCATTATTCCACAATTGGGCCAGAATGCCCCATTGCTCGGCGGTAATGTCTATCTCGGCTTCCAGCAGGCGTTTACGCAGGTTCGCACTCATCAGCCGGTTTGTGGTGATGGTGAGGTAGCCCAGAGATTTGTCCACATCGTAATATCGTTCGTACATACAACTACTTTATTGTACATCACCGACCAAGGTCAATGTTTTGCTTGGCGACAGTGGAAAATTTCCGGAGCGTGGCCCAGATCACAGCGGAAACAGGGTTGCCAGCGCCTTTTGTCTGGCTGTTGCGGTATAGCGGGCCGCTGTTTCCCGGCAGGCGCGGACAAGGGCCTGCCATTCCGGGCCGCCTTGCGCCGCAGCGATAATGGCTTTTGCCAACCCCATGCCGCCGGCCAGGGTATCGCCATCGGAAAAATACAAGCCGTTGCCGGGAATATCGGCCGACAGGTCAAAGGGCGGCTGATAGGCAGAAGCGTAAGCGCCGAGCCTTGCCTGACGCATATATTCCCAGCCGCCAAAACCGGTGAAGCCTACGGGCACGCAGCCCGCTGCCATGGCTTCCAGGGGCGGCAGGCCAAAACCTTCCGGAAAGCCGGTGCTTAGAAAAATATCGCTGCCGGCAAGGCAGGCGGCCACCTCCGGGCGCGGCATCTGGTGAATGCCCACCCAGTCCACTTTCGGCGCGTTCGGCTCGTTTGCCAGACAGGCTTCGGCTACCTGACGCATTTGTTCCGCAAGGGCCTTGTTTTTCCGCGGCATATAGGCGACGCGCACCGGCTTTGCGGCTGGTTTGCCCGGCCCGCCCAAGGGGGCGGCCTGTTGCGCATTACCTTGAAAAAAGCACTCGGGCAACGCCGGGGGGAGAATGGTGTCATGCACTGCCTTGCCAAGACAGAGGGTGTTTTGCAAAAACCAGGATACCGGGCGGGAAACAGAAACGTATTCCAGCGGCAAGGAGCGCCACTGAACGCCGTCCGGCAAGGTGCCCAGCATAAAGACCCAGTTTTGCACGTAGACCAGCACCCGCGCCCCGGCCTTGAGGCCGACGGTCATGGCATTGGGCCAGCTTTCCGGTATGCACCAGATATCGCCCTTGTCCGGTGGGGTGCCCCAGGGCAGGACAGAAAGTCCGGCTTTGCCTCCCGTCCCTGCGCCGCCTTGCGGCAAGGCAGCCTCACAAAAACCGGCTGCATCAGGCGAAGGCCCGCTAAGAGCCACCTTGTGCCCCGCGTCTGCAAGGGCTGCGGCGGTGGCGTAGATATTATCCAGTCCGCCGCTCAACTGCCTGAGCGCCGGAATGAAAAAGCATATTTTCATGGCTGTTGTCTCATTTTTTCCTGTGCCAACAGGATGTTTCTTCCCCACACCGCTTGCCCGAAGCTGATGCAACCGTCACCCGGCGGCAATTCCCGGTGCAAAAGCGGCACCAGCCCTCGCGCCTCGAGCATGTCGGCAAGAAGGAGTGTGAGCGTGGTATTTTGCATGCACCCGCCGGAAAGCCCCACATGGGTCAGAGTATATTTGCGGGCGTAAAAAGAGGCCGCTTGTGTCAGGGCAAAGGCCAGACTCGCGTGGAAGCGTGCGGCAAGTATATTTGTAGCTGTGCCGCTTTGTCTGTCTTCAAACAGGGCGGCGAAAAGGCTGTGGGTATCCAGCCGGGCCTGACCGGAGGCTGGAAGCCTGAGAGGGCAGGGGTAATAGTCTTTTTCTTCGACGGTCTGGCCCTGCGCGGCTTCTTCAAGGCGAATGGCAGCCTGGCCCTCATAACTTGTAGTGTGGCAAAGCCCGAGCAGGGCGGAAGCGGCGTCAAAAAGCCTGCCGCAGCTTGTGCTGACCGGGCTGTTGATGCGGCGGCGCAGCATGGTGGCAACGGCTGTTGCTGTTTGCCGGAACTGTTCCGGCCAGAGCGCGCAAAGGTCTTCTTCTGCCAGACACAGGCGCAGAAGCAGGGCGTGGGCTATGCGCCATGGCTCCTTGATGGCGGCTTCCCCACCGGGTAAATCCATGGGGGCGAAGCTGCACAGCCGGGTAAAGTCCGGCGGGGTATCGCTGCCGCCCGTATCGACCAGAATAAGCTCGCCGCCCCAGAGAGTGCCGTCATGCCCGAGTCCTGTTCCGTCCAAAGCGAAAACCAGGGCTTTTCCGTTGTGGCGGTTTTCAGCCAGCACGGCCATGGCGTGCGCCTCATGGTGCTGCAAGGGCAGCACCGGGAGGTTCTGCTCTGCGGCAAAACTTTGGGCCATGCTGCTGGAAAGATAGTCGGGGTGCTTGTCCCGCACCACCAGTTGTGGACTTACCTTGAGCAGGTCAGCCAGATGCCCGCGCATGGCTTCGTGAAAGGCGGCTGTTTCCAAGTTGGCCATATCGCCGATGAACTGGCTGACAAAGGCGTTATCCCCCTTGGTCAGACACAGGCTGTTTTTCAGTTCCGCGCCCACGCCAAGCACACAGGGGGCGGTTTGGGCAGGCTCCCCTCCGGGAGCAGGACGGGCTTCCCCCTGTGGCGGCGCAAGGCAAATGGGCCGGGGCACAAAGCCGCGCGCCCGACGGAAAAACAGGGTGCCTCTGCCGGGAAGCGGGCGGAGCACGGAATCATCCACCCGGATCAGGATGTCCCGGTCATGAAACAGGAAGGCATCAGCCAGGTGTCCGAGTTTTGCCAGCGCTTCCCGGTTGCCAAGGCAGATGGGCTCGCCAGCCGGGTTGCCGGATGTCATGACCAGGGCGCAGGGCTTTGGGGATTGCGCCTCGTCCTCGCAACGCGCGGCGATTTTTTGCCCGAAGCGTTCCAGAAGTATATGGTGCAGGGGGGTGTAGGGCAGCATAATCCCGATTGTTCGCGTGTCCGGCGAAATGCCGCGCGCCAGCGCGTGCCCGTTTCGGCTTCGCAGCGGGCAAAGCACAATGGGCCGCTCTTGCGAGGCAAGCAGGGCGCGCGCCTCATCACTGACCAGGGCTATTTTTTCGGCTTCGTCGCAATTACGGACCATTACGGCAAAGGGCTTGTGCGGTCGTTTTTTTCTCTGGCGCAATAGTGCAACCGCCGCATCATTACAAGCGTCGCAGGCCAGGTGGAAGCCGCCAAGTCCCTTGACCGCGGCAATGCCGCCCCCGGCCAGAAAGGCGGTCAGGGCGTCCAGGGCTTTGTCGTGACTTGTACCTGTGTGCGCATTGCCGGGCGCGGCGGAGTATGGGGGCAGGCTTGCCCCGGACGATGCAGGCGTCTGTGCGTCGGCAAGCGCCGCGTCTGCCTCACGCAGGTTTTGGGTCAGGGCAAACCATACGTGCGGGCCGCATTCCGGGCAGGCATTGGGCTGGGCGTGGAAGCGACGGTTACGCGGGTTTTCGTATTCCGCCCTGCATTCGGGGCACAGGGGGAAGCAGCCCATGCTGGTATGGGGGCGATCATAGGGAATGGAGCGGGTAATGGTGTAGCGCGGGCCGCAGTTTGTGCAGTTGGTAAAGGGGTAGTCTTTGCGCCTGCCTTCGGTCATATCGGCCAGGCAGTCCGGGCAGGTTGCCATGTCCGGGCTGATCAGCACGGCGTGGGTGCCGGAAGCGGTACTGGCGGCGATGGAGAAGCCGTGTTCGGTCCTGTCGGTGGTCGGAAGCGGGTCGAGCGCTTCGCGTTGTAACGATGTGATACGGGCCAGCGGGGGGAGGCGCTGTTCCAGGGACAGGGCGAAGCGTGCGATCTTGTCTGCATCTCCCTGCACTTCAATAACCACGCCGCGCGGGCTGTTGCGCACAAAACCGGTGAGGCCCAGCTCATCGGCCAGAGTGAACACAAAGGGACGAAAACCAACGCCCTGCACCTGCCCCTGTACCACAAAACGGGTGCGTTGCAGGTGCATGCCTGCGGCGTTTTGGCTGAAAGAGGGGGTGCTGCCTGCCGTCATGTGTTCGGAACAGGGCGCGCTACAAAACGCGCGCCCCGTCCTCCGTAACAAGAATCATATATTCCCAGCGCACGCCGTGGCGGCCTGGCCGGTAGAGGCCTGGCTCCACCGTCACCACCATGCCCGGCATGAGCCGGGTGGGCGCTTTGGTACCCAGGCTTGGCGCTTCATGGGTTTGCAGGCCAACGCCGTGGCCCAGCCCGTGGGTAAAAAGCTCGCCCACGCCTTTGTCGTCAAGGTATGAGCGGGCAACGGCGTAAATGTCCGTGCTTGTGGCACCGGGGTGGATGTGTTTGATGGCCTTGGCCTGCGCTTCCTTGATCAGGTTCAGGTCGGAAGCGAACAGGGGGTCTGGTTTTTCGCCGACCCAAAAACTGCGGGTCTGGTCAGAGCAGTAGCGTTCAAGGCGACAGCCCACATCAATGAGCACCGCGCAGTTCTCCAAAATGGCATCGTCCCCCGGTTCCGCGTGGGGCAAGGCCGCGTTGGCGTTAGTGCCGACAATGCTGGGGAAGGCCAGCTCTTCTGCTCCGTGGTTGCGGAAAAACTGTTCAATATCCCAGGCCACCTGCTTTTCCGTCCGTCCGGGCACCAGTACGCCCGGCACCCAGTCCATGAGCTTGTGGTTCAAAGAGCAGGAGCGCTCCATCGCGGCTATTTCACCCGGCTCCTTGAGCAAGCGCAGGCTTTCCACCATGCCGTCGGCAGCTTTGAGCGTAAGGCCCTCACAAAGGATTTGATGGGCGTACACACTCAGGCTGTGCGCTTCAAAGCCGATAGTGCCGTGAGTCATGTCGCGCAACAGGTCATGCACCTGATCCATGCCCGAGCCGCGGTAAATGAAAATATGCTCCTCATCCCACAGCCGTTTTGCCGCGTCCAGATAGCGCGGGTCAGTGCACAGGCGGTCTTTGCCGTCCGCGGTTATTATCAGGCAACCGGAGCTTTCATTGACTTGCGCGTCATGCAGCTCAAAACCGCTCAGGTAGTACCGGTTTGCATCCAGTGTGACCAGAAGGGCGTCCAGCCCTGCCGTGTGCATAAGGCGGCGCACATTTTCCCGCCTTTGGGCATACTGCTGCCTGTTCATGCGTCTCTCCCGCCGGAATGATTAAGGGTTCTGGCTGATTGCTTTTGACCGACAACACCTGCCGACAGCTTCTGGCTGTCTGGCGCATATGGTCTTGTCAGCCGCTGCTTTCACGCTTACCATAGAGTTGTCCGTTTGCCAAAGCCTCGCGCCCGGCAACGCTTTTCACGACAATACCATCCGGGGTTGTAGCGAAATGTCCATGCACTACCTTACCCTTTGCTGCATAGCAAAGGAAGAAACGCCTTTTCTCAAGGAATGGCTTGCCTACCATGCCCAACGGGGGGTGGAGCATTTTTATGTGTATGACAATATGAGCCAAACGCCCATCCGGGATGTGCTGGGCGGTTTTGCCGATGGGAAAAGGGCTACTGTATTACGGGTTCCGGGCAAAAGCATACAGCTTTCCGTGTATAAGGACTGTCTGAAAAATTTCGGGGCGCAATCGCGCTGGATGGGGTTTCTTGATCTGGACGAGTTTGTTTTTCCCCGAGAAGATACCGACATCCGGGTTTTTTTATCCGAATTTGAAGCGTATGGGGGGCTGGCCGCAACATGGTGGCTGTTCAATTCGTCAGGCCATCTGAAACGCCCTGACGGGCTTGTTCTCCAGAACTATACCGAGGCTTTTGCCGAGCAGAATTCCTATCACGTCAAATGCTTTGTGAACCCGGCCAGAACCGAAGCGCCGCTCAGCCCGCATCATTTTCAGCACAGCCATGGCGCTTACTGCGTGAATGAAGATCACGTTCCGCTATCGCCGTGGCGGCAATTTACCGTGGCCGAGGGCCGACGCATCCGGATAAACCACTACTTTGTCCGCTCTCAGCAAGATTTTGAAGAGAAAATTCGCCGGGGCAGGGCAGACGACGCAGCAGACGACAGGGCCTATGACATGACCATGTTCATGAGCGCCCTGAACAAGCCCAGCCGGCTCGATACAGGTATTTTCCAGTTTGTGCCGGAGCTTGCTGCGGCGCTTGAGCGCAACAAAATGCCCGCCCCCTCTCCGCTGCCGGATAGCGCGCACCCCTTTGAAACCCTGATGGACGCGGCACTCGCCTTTCTGGATGTGGGCCAGCCGGAAAAATGCCTTGCCTGCCTGTGTTACGCCGATGAGGAGGCACGAAAAAAAGCCGACTACTGGACCCTTCGCTCCATGGCGGCCCAAATAGCGGGCAATGTGGACAGGGCAGAGCGCTTTATCCACGAAGCCCTGCGCCTGGAATGCGCAGAAACCGCCTACGCCCAATGGCAACGTATTTTACGGGCCAAAGGCAAAAATACCCTTGCCGACGGTGTTGCGCAGATGATGCAGGGGGACCCGGCTATTTTTTTATAAGGCCGGACTGTATGGGGGCTAAGCCCTGTCAGGGAGAAGGCGGATTGCCGCCAGAATACCCCGGTCGGCAGGAAGGAAATCCAGAAGCAAGGCCTCTTCCGGCGTACTCCAGCGAAGCTCCTGCCCGTCATGGGGGCTTGGGGTGCCCGTAAAATCAAGCACATGCATAAAATGCAGGGTAACACGCAAATCCGGGTAGTCATGCTCAACCACGCGCCAGGGCACAACGCGTCTGCAATGAATGCCCAGTTCTTCCCGTAGCTCGCGGCACAGGGTCTGCTCCATGCTTTCCCCTGGCTCTTGCTTGCCGCCGGGAAATTCCCAAAAGCCCGCCCGGGGCTTCCCCTCCGGCCGCCTGGCAGCCAGAAAACGCCCCGAATTCCATATAATGCCTGCGGCGACCTGAACATGCTGCATAAGATGAATGGTACTGCCAAAAGTTTTCAAAGCCAAAACACGAATTACCACAAGCCAATGAAACACCGATTTTTTTTCGTCTGGCAAGGCGCGGGTGTATTGTATCCGGGGCTGGACTCTTCAGTCCTGCCCCTCTTAAACGAAAGGGGAGCAAAGCAACCCC
>JAJDIC010000048.1 GCA_030266525.1 Desulfovibrio sp. OttesenSCG-928-G15
TACGAAGTGCTGGCCGAACTGGTAAAGGAATTCCAGGTGGACGCCGTGGTGGATTTAACCTGGCAAGGCTGCCACACCTATAACGTAGAAGCATACAGCGTGAAAAAATTCGTCACCGAAGAACTGGGCCTGCCCGGACTGCACCTGGAAACAGACTACGCCACGAGTGATACAGAACAATTGCGCGTGCGCATTGAAGCCTTTTTGGAAATGGCTTCCAGAAAGAAAAAATAGCCCGAAGCTGTGAAGGAATCCCGAAATCGCGACGAGAACATGCTCATGAAGAAGTTTGCGCCATGTATGGTGAATTTAGTGCTGTTAAAATGCCGCGTATTGAAGGTTCATAAAGCCTTTATCTGCACTACTTGAGGAGAAGGAATGATAATGAATACTAACTGGTTTGCCGGGAAAACCGGCATTGTGGTCAGCGGTGCAATCATGGCGGCTATTGCCGTGGGCTTGCAGTACTTTGGCAATCCGGCCAACATGGGGCTGTGCGTGGCCTGCTTTGAACGGGACATTGCCGGAGCTCTGGGGCTGCATCGAGCGGAAATCGTTCAGTATATCCGCCCGGAAATTCCGGCCCTGTTGCTGGGGTCCTTCATAGCCGCTCTCTGCTTCGGGGAGTTCAAGCCGCGTTCAGGTTCTGCGCCCTTGGTGCGCTTTATTCTCGGTATGTGCGCCATGATAGGGGCTCTGGTCTTTCTCGGCTGCCCCTGGCGGGCACTGCTGCGCTTGGCAGGCGGCGATCTTAATGCCCTCACCGGCCTGGCCGGTCTGATTGTGGGCGTTGGCATCGGTACCCTCTTTTTTCGCAAGGGGTATTCCCTTGGCAGAAACGCGCCCCAGCGCGTAGCTACGGGGTTTGTCATGCCGCTGCTGATGCTCGGCCTGCTCGCACTGCTCATCTTCTTCCCTCAGGTGGAAGGGGAAGGTAAAAGTGGCGTTATTTTTTACTCTTTGAAAGGACCGGGTTCCATGCACGCCCCCATCCTGTATTCCCTGGGAGGCGCGCTCATCGTGGGCTTTCTCGCCCAGCGTAGCCGGTTTTGTACCATGGGCGCGTTCCGAGATCTGCTTCTGTTCCGGCACATCCATCTGCTCTCGGGCGTTCTGGCCTTTGTGGCTGTTGCTTTTGCGCTTAACCTGGTTCTGGGCAAGGTCAATGTGGGCTTTGAAGGACAGCCCGTGGCCCATGCCGCGCATCTCTGGAACTTTATGGGCATGCTCACTGCCGGTTGGGCTTTTGCCCTGGCCGGAGGTTGCCCTGGCCGTCAAATATTCATGGCCGGAGAAGGCGATGCGGATTCCGGACTGTTCGTGCTTGGCATGATCGTGGCTGCGGCCTTTGCCCACAACTTCGGATTAGCAAGCTCCCCTGCGGGCATCGGGCCTAATGGAGATGTGGCGGTCTACCTATGTCTGGCGGTACTTCTCGCCCTGTCCTTGATTCATATCCGCAAAACATCGTAAGGAGAGAGAGAATGAGCAAAACAGTTATCGACGTACGTGGGCTGGCCTGCCCGGAACCGCTAATCGCCTTTACCGACGCCGCGAATAAATCGGGGGCCACGGAGATCGATATCAGCTTTGACTGCGCGGCGGCCAAAGACAATATCAGCCGTGCGGCAGCATCTCTGGGCTGGGATATCACGTCTGTGACGGACGCTCCCGATCATACGCTTATGAACCTGACAAAAATTTCATGAACCTGCTTACCCGTTTACGTTCCGCTTTCTCTCTGTCTAGGGAGAAAGCGGAATTGACATCTACCGACAATGGAGCTTTTCTCGTCTTTGCCAATACTGGCGAAGTAATGCAGGCCGAGAATCTTCTCGTGCGGGAAGCCATGCCCGTCAAGGTGATGGCTCCTCCCCCAGCACTGCGCACTGGCTGCGATATGGTACTTGTTATCCCGCTGATACACGCTTTTGGGGCTGTGGCACTTCTAGAAAAAAACAGTCTTACGCCTTTACAGGCAACTGCGATGGGGGACAAGCTCCTTGAGCCAGTATCGCTGTTTCAGATAAAAGACTATGGGCAATGGCTCATGGTGCGTGCGGCGAATATGAAACTGACCATCGAGAAGGCTTCCGGCCGCATCGTTAATGTTTCCGGCGGCGGCTGCCCGGATGTCCCTTGGCTTGCCGCCTGCCTTATCGGCAAGAGCATATACGAGGCAGGCCTTGTGCGGGAACATGGGCAGACACTTTGCGGCTACGCACTGCATCTGGCCGCAGTGGAGTTGCGACGCCTGTATAAAAGCGGAACTCAGTCATGAAAGAATATGCAACATGTTCTCGCCCCTGGCTTTTTGTTGGCACGATACCCGAGCCTGACTATCCTTTGGCTCTAGCCCCCTGCACGGTGGCGAAAGGCGAACTTTTTCTGGGGGGGCACCGCTGCCCGGTGAACAGGGGCACACCCGCCATGCTGGCCGCCGCTATCACTGCTTACGAACAACTCACTACAGGAAATGGTGCAGCGCAATTGTACGCCCTTGTGGCTGGAGATACCGGCAATGGCGTTGGCTCCAGGGCTGTTTACAAAAAACTGATAGAAATCCTGCCTGGTCTGCGCCCGCGTGGTATTACGTTTCATTATCTGCTACCGGAATTGGATTGGCATAACCGTATCCTCGTCAGAATAGATGAGCTTGTTGAACGGCCAATACTGACAGCAGACGCGGGCTATATGTACGCCGCAAAGATGAGCGGTTATGCCGAAAGCTACGACCTGTTCACTCCCGACATCGGCGAACTGGCTTTTCTCGCAGATGAAAAAGCGCCGCATCCTTTCTATACCCGCAATTTCCTTCTGGCTGACGAGGCTCAAGCCGAAGAACTTATCGCAAAGGCATACACCCACAACAATGCAGCTTTGCATCTGCTCGTGAAGGGAAATATCGACCGCTACGTCCGCAAGGGGCAAATAATTAAAACTGTTGATTCTCCAAACATACCCATGCTGGAACCGGTCGGCGGGACAGGCGACACATTGACGGGCATTGTCAGTGCACTCCTTGCCACGGGCAAAAGTATGGACGAGGCATGTGTGACAGCACTGCACGTAAATCGGCGTATGGGATATCTGGCCCAGCCTACACCTGCTTCATCCGTTGCGGATTTACTATCCTTTTTACCAACTGCGATAAAGGACTCAATGAGCGTCTTTTCATTTTCCTCTTGAAGTTTTATACGCGCCACTGTTTCCAGCCCCTAGCTTGTTGACAATTACCGCACTTTTTGGCAGCTTTTGGACTGGTATATCATGCTGTAATGTAACGGAATATTGATATATTACCAAAAAACCTGCTACAATTGCAGCGAAACGGGCATAAAAGGTTACACACCATGACGGACTATTATTATCCCGCCCCGCTCCTGAGGGCGAAAACTCGCTTATGAGCGCAGCAAGGTCTCCAGGTTGGAGACTTGCATCGCTGCCTGCCGCATACTACGGCAGGACTGCCGCACACTGCGGCCCCCTCCTTTGTGCGTACAAGGGCTTCATAGCTCACGCCTTTACCAGATCTTTTGTTTCGCCCCTTTACTCTGAAATTCTGAATACGGTTCGAGAATATTTTCTCTTTCTTTTGGGAAGCGTCCGCCATGGTGCTTCCCTTTTCTTTGGCGTTTGCAGTGTGCGTTTGGAGCTGAAAGCGTATTGAACCTTTGTCCCCCAAGGGAGTGGCATGTCTTCTATTGCAGTGGAAAATCTCGCTTTCGCGTATGACTCGGAAGTAGTTCTTAAAGATATAAATCTGCGTATCGAGTCCGGTGATTTTGCTTGCCTTTTGGGAGAATCGGGCTGTGGCAAGAGCACTTTTTTGCGTTTGATGGCCGGGCTCGCCATGCCTACAGCAGGCGTTATCAAGGTTGACGGCAAACCGGTAAACGGGGCCGGGCTGGACCGGGGGGTGGTCTTTCAAGACTACAGTCTCTTCCCTTGGCTGACTAACGGGTACAACCTGCTTCTTGCCTTGCGCCAGAAGTACAAGGACAAGTCCAAGAAGGAACTCAAAGAAATGGCCCTGCGCGGCCTTGAGGAAGTGGGGCTGGACGCTTCGGTTTTCCACAAGTTTCCCTTTGAACTGTCCGGCGGCATGCGACAACGGTGCGCCATTTGCCGGGCCTTTACCCTGGATCCGCCAGTATTGTTGATGGATGAGCCTTTTGGAGCTCTGGACGCCATTACCCGAGCGCGGCTGCAGCGAACCATTTTGCACTTGTGGCGCAAGAATGCAGTGGAGCGCAAGACGATTGTATTTGTGACACATGATGTGGATGAAGCCCTGTTACTGGCCAACAAGATTTTTCTTTTCGGCTCAAGCCCCAGCGGCATCATCTACCAGCATTTCTTCAAGGAGGGGGAAAAGCCCCCGGCAGATGAGCTGCTTGATTCCCCTCATATCATTCAACTGAGAAACAGGCTTATTCAGGCATTGAACAAAGATATTGCGACAAAGGTGGAGCATGACACTAGTGCAATGCTCCACAGAGCGTAACGCAACGAAGTCTGTGCGTCCGCAGGCGTAGGCATAGTCTCTTTCGTCCTTACGCACCGAAAGGGGCGTCTGTAATAGGAAATGTCCCGGAAATAACCTTTAACCTACATAGGATTGGCAATGAATTTTCGTTATACGCATTTTTTACTGGTTATGGCTCTCTCTTTCTTTGTGACGCTGATTCCCCCCTCTGTTTCGGTGGCGCATGCAGCCGAACCGCGTGAAGTGAAAGTCGCTTACAACCCCCAAACAGGCAATATCCTGAGCTTCATCTGCATCGAAAAGGGGCTGGATAGGGAAGAAGGTGTTTCCTACACCCTTGTACCCTTTTCCAACTCCACAGACGCACTTACCGCCCTACAGGCGGGCAAGGTGGATGTGGCTGTTTCCTTCGGCACTTCCGCGCCGCTGACTTTTATTACCAAGGGCGCGGACTTTACCATTTTCGGTGGCTACGTATCAGGGGGCATGCCCGTATATGCCCGGCCGGACTTCGACTACAAGGACATGCACTCCTTTGAAGGACAAAAAGTAGCTGTCGCACGTATGTATACTCCAGAAATCGTCTGGCGCGGGGCCATGGCCAAAGCCGGCATCCACCCGGACGAAAAGTGCACGGTCATGGAATTCAAAAAGCCCACGGAAGTGCTGGAAGCCGTCAAATCCGGCAAGGCGGACGTAGGTATCGGCACAAACTCCACTTACCTGCAAGCCGTTGCGGCCGGGCTCAAAATTGTCACCTGGACAAACGATCTTGACCCAATGCATGTGTGCTGCCGCCCGGTCGCGCTGACCTCCTGGGTCAAGGAGAAGCCCGATCTGGTCAAAGGCTTCCTGCGGGCCTGGATCAAAGCGGAAGCCTTCCTGCTTGCCAACCCGGAGGAGTGCGTGAAAATAAACCAGAAGTACCTGAAACTTGACGAAGAACTCGCCCGGACCATGCTGCTGGAAACGAACCAGATATTTGAATCCGACCCAAAAACCAATGGCGTGCGTTATATGTGGAAATTGCTGGGTGACCTGAACTATGCGGATACAAAGGGCATAGACATCGAGCAGCACCTGAACGCCTCGCTATACAAGGAAGCACTGGATGAACTTACCGCCAAAGAACCGGATAACGCCGCGTACAGGAAGTTTGCAGAACGGTATGTGAGTTATAATCAGTAAACGGTTTGCGGGAACCGCTCCCCGGTACGCTCCACGGGTACTCTGCCCGGGCCCGCCGAGTGATGCTTTTTCCTTGTACCACACGGCGGGTGCGGGTCTTTCAAGGCTTATCAACAGGATATAACGGATAGGGATATGCGTAAAAAAAAGAGCAAACAGCTGTCTCTTGCCGGAACTGGCGGAACGATGCTTATTGTGGCCTCGTTCCTTGGGCTGTATGAACTGGCGACGGACGTAACCGGTTTTCTGGACAAGATGCTGTTCCCCGGTCTCTCAAAGGTGGTTCCTGCCCTGGTGAATTCCTTACCCCGTCTTGGCGAGTCGTTTGTTAGTTCCATGAGCCTTCTTGTACCGGGCTATTTCATTGGCGCACTCAGCGGTATGATTTTGGGCGTATGCATTGCCCTGAACCCGGGGCTCAACAAGGCGATGAAGCCCATTATTTTCGCCCTGAGTCCGGTGCCGCCCTCTATGCTTACCCCTTACCTGATCGCCATTATGCCGACATTTTACATATCGTCGGTTGGGGTCATTTTTCTCGGTTGCTTCTGGCCGTATATAAGCGGAACCATTAATGGCATCACACTGATTGACCAAAAGTATCTGGACAACGCCAAAATTCTCGAACTCAGGGGCATGCAAAAACTGTTTTATGTGATTTTGCCAGCGGCTGCACCGCATATTCTTTCCGGTGCGGGAACGGCGTTGACCTTTTCTTTCATCCTGTTGACGGTTGCGGAAATGTTTGCGACTGACTCGGGGCTTGGTCATTTTATCCAGTATTACGCGGATTTTTCCGATTACGCCCGGGTGCTGGCCGGGCTGTTCTTCACGGCTCTGGTCTTCGTTAGCATCATGCTGGCGTATGAGCGCATAAAAAAGCGGATTTTGTTCTGGATGTTGAACACAGATTCACAAGGGTAAGCATTGACAATGAAAACAATACGTATCGGGTGTGGCTCCGGCGGCTGCACCTATGAAAGGATGGAGCCGACAATCGAGCTTTTGGAGAAGGGTGCGCTCGATTACCTGGTTTTCGAGTGCTTGGCAGAACGCACCATTGCTCTGGCCCAAAAAGAAAAGCGCAAGGATCCGGCCAAGGGGTACAACCCCATGCTGGAAGACCGCATGCGCGCCGTAATGCCCCTTGCCGTCGAAAAGGGCGTGAAAATAGTGTCCAACATGGGCGCGGCCAATACGCCCGCCGCTGTGGCAGCCATTGTTGCCATAGGGCGGGAGCTTGGTCTTGCCGGGCTCAAGGTGGCCATGGTTCAGGGCGATGATATTCTGGCGAATCTGCATACGCTGTACGACACGCCGCTTCTGGAGTCGGAGTTGCCGCTACGCTCGCTTGACGGGGCCATTGTGTCTGCCAACGTGTACTTGAATGGCGAACCTGTTCGCGAGGCGTTGTCCATGGGCGCGGACATTGTCATTACCGGGCGCGTGGCCGACCCCTCGCTGTTTGTCGGGCCGTTGCGCTATGAATTTGGCTGGGATGCGAGTGTTCCTGACTTTCTTGGTCAGGCCATTTTGCTAGGGCATATGATGGAATGCGCGGCTCAACTGACCGGCGGGTATTATGCCGACCCCGGATACAAGGATGTACTGGATTTACACCTCCTTGGCCAGCCCATTGCGACAATAGACGAGCGGGGGGGCATACTGTTCACCAAGGTGGAAGGGTCGGGCGGCATGGTCTGCGTGGATATTTGCAAGGAACAGCTTCTGTATGAAATTGGCGACCCGTCCCGGTATATCACGCCGGACGGAATTGCCGATTTTAGCCGCGTAACCTTCAAACCAGACGGAAAAGATAGGGTAAAGGCAACTGGCGCGACCATACAGGGCCTGCCGGAGAGCTACAAAGCCAACATCGGCTATCAGAACTGTTTTGTCGGGGAAGCGGAAATAAGTTTTGGCGGGGCTAACTCCCTGTCCAGAGCCCGCCTGGCAGCGGATATTGTCACAAAACGTCTGGAAATGACCGGGGCCATGCCGGAAGAATTGCGCATTGATTACATAGGGTACAACTCGCTGTATCGCGACACTATCGGTGCGGCCCTTTGTCCCCATCCTCCGGGCGAAGTGCGCCTGCGCATTGCCGGGCGCAGCCCGGACAAGGCAGGTGCGGTCAAGGTGGTGCGTGAGGTGGAGTGTTTGTACATCAATGGTCCGGCCGGAAGTTCGGGCATACGCTCAACAGTGGATGACGTTGTTGCTGTGGAGAATATCTTTCTGCCTATTAGTGCGGTATCGCCGCGAGTGACCCTTTTTGAGGTGTGAGATGAAACTGAAGGAACTGGCCCACGCCCGTGCCGGCGACAAGGGCAATACGTGCAATATATGTGTTATCCCCTATGCAGAGGAACACTACCCCTTGCTCAAAGAGCTGCTCACAGCCGAACGCGTCAGAGAGTATTTTGCGGAATTTTGCCAGGGCAGAGTCATCCGCTATGAGGTTGATTCCATCGGGGGGTTGAACTTTGTGCTGGAAAAGGCTCTCTTTGGCGGCGTAACCCGGAGCCTTGCCGTGGACAAGCACGGAAAATCCCTTGGCATGGCTCTTTTGGAAATGGAGATCGGGGCAACAGGATGAGTCCTTCAGGAAACGCGGCCCAGTCACTTTTTTGGGTTGCATCAGAGGACACAGGCTTCTGGAAGGGCTACCTTCTGGAGTGTGCGGACGGCACCTACTATTGTGGAGTGACCAAATTCCTTGAGCGCCGCCTGGAGCAGCATAATGGGACGCACCCGGGCGGTGCAAAATATACCCGTTCCCGGCGTCCCGTAAAACTTCTTGCTTTCAAAGTTTGCCCAGACAAGAAGAGCGCCTACAGTTTGGAGTATGCGGTCAAAGCTGCGCTGCGAGGTAAAAAAAAGAATACGCTTCTGGCCTATGAGCCAGAAGTGTATTCTTGATAAATGAAGAAAAATGATAGGAAAAGTTCGATAAGCAAGTAAAAACATGCTTGAGCTTTCATTTTTTCAATGCTAGTTGTCGAAAAATTAACCTGTAACCGGTCATCAAAAGGAGTTTTTATGAAGTTTGGTGTTCGCAATACACTCAAAGCCACTGTGGGCAAAATCAAAACTGGTCAAGTCATGGCCCAGGTAGAATGCACGCTGACCGAGCCCGGCAAGATCACGACTGTTCTCACCACCGATTCAGTTGCCGATCTGGACCTGAAAGAAGGCGATTCCATTGAACTGCTCATCAAGGGCATCAACGTCATTCCTGTAAAGAGATAACATGCTCCGGCTTTTGTCAGAACACCGCGCGCCATGCGCATATGCCCCCCGTAACATTCGGGGTGTGGTGTTCTGTGGCCGAATTTCCTTCATCCCAACTTCGCTCCATGTGCAGCGTTCCGGCTTGACCTGACGCAATCACAGTGGGGCAGGTTGCCGCACCGATATCCGCCGGATGGCCCCATAAGGCCACTCTCCCCGTATCCGGCTCCGATATCCATTAACCTACCTTCCCCACGCCAAGCCCCGCCTAGGGGTTTTTTTGTTGTCCTGGCTATTTTCGGCCGCGCACATGGAGCGAACATATTTTGTAATAAGGATTCAGCAATGTCTTCTATCGACACAACAGATACGCCTGTCCGGCTTATGGATAAAAGCCATGCCGCCGGGTGCGCAGCCAAAATCCCACCGCAGGTACTTGCGGGTCTTTTGGGCAGCCTGCCCAAAGACGGGGTGGCTGCCGAGCGGCTGCTTACAAGGACGGACAGTAGCGAAGACGCCGCCATTGTTACTGTGCCTGCGGGCAAGGCCCTTGTGCAGACGCTCGATTTTTTCACACCCATCGTGAACGACCCCTACGCCTTCGGCCAGGTGGCTGCGGCAAACTCGCTCTCGGACGTGTATGCCATGGGCGGTGAGCCCTGGTGCGCAATGAATATCGTCTGTTTTCCCGTGAATGACATGCCAGCCTCGGTGCTGGAGCGGATACTCGCGGGTGGTGCCGATAAACTGGCGGAAGCGCATTGCGCCTTGGCGGGCGGTCACAGCGTCAACGATCCGGAAGTGAAATACGGACTTTCCGTCACTGGCATCATTTCTCCGGACTGCTTTGCTTCCAA
The DNA here is from genome assembly GCA_030266525.1 of Desulfovibrio sp. OttesenSCG-928-G15. The sequence goes on from JAJDIC010000048.1 coordinate 9,769, forward strand.
TACCAACTTGAAGCCAGGGCAGGTACTCATGCTCACGAAGCCCCTGGGCACAGGGCTTATTTCAACAGCCGTAAAGATGGGCCTGGACGGGGCGGACGAGTTGGAAGCTGCCCTGGTGAAAAACGCTTCCCGCCTCAACGTGGGAGGCGGGAGAGTTATCCGCGGGCTTGGCCTTACGGCCGCTACGGATATTACCGGCTTCGGCCTCGGCGGGCACTTGCTGGAAATGGCGGAAGCTTCGCATGTAGATGTACATATTGAAGCGGAAAGTCTGCCCCTGCTTCCTCGTGTCCTGGAACTGGCTGAAATGGGTCTTTTGCCTGCGGGCAGCCACGCCAACAAACGCTTCCGCATCAGCGACACCGATGTGAATCCCGGCGTCAACCCTTTTCGAGTTGACGTTGTGTTCGACGCGCAAACCTCGGGAGGCATTGTCATGGCCATGGCCCCGGAACAAGTTGAAGCGGCCAGGTCCATCTTGCAGGACTACGGCGATATCGGCCACGTAATTGGTTCCGTACACACCGAATCTGGCGGGCCGAGACTCAACATTCGCTAATCACCTTATGTATACCTTGTGAGAAATATCTATGACCCCCACTATACTCAATTGTCAGAATTTACCCTGCCCTCAGCCGGTGATGAAGCTGAACGAACTGCTGAAAACATCGCGTCCAGCGGATATTGAAGTCATCGTCGATAACGAGGCCGGGCTTGAGAACGTAAGCCGCTTTCTACGCAGCAAAAGCTATTCGGTTGGTGAGCAACGCGAAGGCGCATTGTGGCGCATCCACGCCCATACTGATGCTGTTGATGTTGCGCCTGTCTCCCTAAACGAATCAAAAGATGGCTTCTCCCACTACGACGGCCTGCCCGAAGCAGAAGACATGCGCACCTTGGTCATGATCATCTCCCCGGTATTCGGTAGTGGAGATGACACGTTGGGCGGCAAGCTCATGAAAAACTTTCTGGGCACCCTTCCGGAAATGGGCAACGCGCTTTGGCGCATCATCCTTTTAAACGGCGGCGTAACCCTGGCCGCCGAGGGCAGTCATGTCCTGACGGAGTTGCAGGCCCTGGAAAAGTCCGGCGTGGATATTCTCGTGTGTGGCACCTGCCTTGAGCACTTCGGCCTGCTGCCCCAAAAGGCCGTGGGCCAGACCACCAACATGCTGGACGTAGTAACCAGCATGGAAATGGCTTACAAAATCATTCGCGTGTGAAGTGCCTCATTATACTGTTCTAGGCGGTGTTCAAGGTATTTGGCCCCTCCGCAATAGTAGGTGCCGCCTGCACATTCCAGGAGGTAGACCTTCCAGAAGTCCGTATCACCAGATGCAACAAAAGAGAGCGCAGGCGGCGCACTTTCAGCAAAACTCATATAGAAACCAAGCGAGAGTTTACAGGCTTTCTTTCAGTGTTTTGCCCGGCGTAAATTTTACAGCGATAGATTCGGGGATTTGAATCTTCTGTCAGTACGCGGATGCGACCTTTTTGGGCGGCACGTTTCACCGGCTTAAAGCTGCCAAACCCGGAAATAGCTACGGTGTCGCCATTTTTCAGCGCGTTACCAAGCAGGGAGAACAGAGTATTGTAGGCACTTTCAGCTTGGTTCCGTTCAGTGAAGCAAGGCCAGCCTCTTCTTTCAAGCGTTTACAAGTTCTGCCTTTGTCATGATTCCTCCACGTTTTGCCGATGTCGCCAATGAAACCGGTCGAATTCGACCAGCCTACATTCGCAGTATTGTGTGATGATATAGATGGAAACAACTGGAAAACACAAATAGTATCCACCAGCATCTCATCGTCACCGATGAAACCGGCGACTGAGTCGGCATAGACGGCACCACCACTTCCAAGGAAGTTTTCGGCTCCCATGCCGAAACATAGTCAGGATCATCCTGCATCCGTTGCAGTTCTCGCATGACCGCGCTGTGGTTATCGCGTACCAAGGTCAATTCGTCCATTTGAGGAAAGGCTTTTCCCAAAGCTGCGTTGACGGTATCCAGCTCTGCTTTTTCGCGCCGGGCACCTTCCTGGCGTTCTTCCATGCCTTTATCAAGCTCTGTGGCCAGAAAGTTGTCCATGCGTTGGAACATACCCGTCAGGCTGATTTTGTCATTGAAGCAGTATATCAGATTATCCGGTTGAAACTCCGTATCCCCGGCACCTTTGAGCGCGAAGCGGAAGCCATCGTTGCCACCGAATGAGGTGTAGCGCATGATGTGCATATCAAAGCCCCGATAGGTGCCGAACAAGGCTTTTTTGCCGAAATTGCGGGTCACTTCCGTAACTCCGTCGCGCAGTCGTTCCTTTATTTGTTCAGTGTCCTTTTCTCCGAGGGTTTTGCCGTCAGCCACAAGCTCGATCCGAATTTTATCCTTGCCTTTTTCCGTGATAACGCGGGTATTAGAATCCCTGCGTTTGATGTTTTCCGCGTAAACCGCTTCGGCTTTGGCCAGGCGCTCATCAATGGAACCGAGTGTTTTCAGGCGGTCGCGCAAGCGGTGCTGGCTGCGCTGGTGTTGGGAGTATAGGGCTTCCAGCTTGCGAAGTTCACTGGCCAGCGTGACTTGTGTGAGTATCAGCGGGTTGCCGGAAGCCGCTGCTTTCATTTCGGCTGCGTTGGCGGCCTCAGACTGCACATCATCAATCACGCGCTGCAAGAGGTCGCCCTTTCGGAACTGCTCGATTGCCGCCGCCTTGTACTCAATGGTTTGCCACATGCGGGCATCGTAGGTTTGTTTTGTGGCGTAGTAAAATACGCCGACCGAGAAGTTGTCCGGATCGCGCTCGTAAAGCATGTTGCCCTGCCGGATAATACGCCCGTTACGCTGTTCCAGGTCACTCGGACGCCACGGCGCGTCTAGGTGGTGCGCGGCAACCAGACGCTTTTGTACGTTCATCCCTGCGCCCATTTTGGCCGTTGAACCAAGCAGAACCCGAACCCGTCCGGAATTCATGTCGCTGAACAGCTTGGACTTGCGAACATCGGTGTTGGCATCATGGATAAAAGCAATCTCATCAGCGGGAATACCCCACGCAACAAGCTTTTGCCGCATATCGTCATACACGGAAAACTTTGACGAAGACAACGCGATAACCGCGTCCATGTCAGCGGCAACGGTTGTATCCTCACCACTGTCATTGTCGCTTGCCTCCACAAGATCGCTGCCGGCCACATTCTCAATTTCCTCTTCCGGGTTTGCCGACAGGGAAGAAAACTCTTCCTCTATAAATTTCGGTACAGGCGGCAGCGTTGCAACAGCCCCGCCTTTGCCTTTGGGTGTGGACAAATCGCAAAACACAAGCTGCGTTCCACGCTCTTCTGTCGAATTACGCCAGATTTCGTAAATACGCTCCACCGCCGCATTGATTTTGGAGCAGTCGGCATCATCCGCTTCCGAATCTATCAGCCGGTAATCCAAACCGGCCTTGCGGGCGTCATTGGTAATTTTGAGCGGGTTATCCTCACGCGGATCAGACGGCAAATGTTCCATGCGATAGATAATGTCGCTCATGTACGCGGCCTGGTCCCCAGACCGCTCGGCAATATCATTGAGAGGCTTTCCATCGGTCACAGGGGGAGTGAGTGGGCGCAGACCGGCCTGTTTCGCCTGTTCGTCCAGATCGTTTTTTGTAACCACGTCCGCGAATGTGCGGTACATGGAAAGTAGCTCCGGCACATTCTGAAAGCTGGCAAAGCGGCTTTTCAGCTTGTAGTTGACTCCTGTGGCGTCCAGCTCCCAACCGTTTGTGATCTGCCCGAAGGTGGAAGCCCAGGCGTCAAAATGCTCAATATCCTTGGCCTGCAATTCCTCGTACTGCATGTACCGTTGCAGGGTGTAGACTTCCGCAATGGTGTTGCTGATAGGGGTGCCGGTCATGAAATACACTCCCCTGCCATCATTTTGCCGCTGCAAGTAGCGGCACTTGATGAACAGGTCGAGTGCCTTTGCGCTGCCGGTGATGTTGCCAAGGCCGGATACGTTCATGGAAGTCTGGTAGGCGAGATTTTTGAACTCATGGCTTTCGTCCACAAAAAGAGCATCCACGCCCAGGTCGCTGAAATCCACCGAGCGGTCCTTGGCCCCGGTTCCGGCCAGCAGGGCTTCATACCGGGCCTGCATTTTTTCACGCTGCTTTTCCAGTTGCTTGACGGTGGCCCGACCGCCCTCGTTCTCCTTGGCCGTCTGAATCGCATTCACGACTGTATCAATTTGCTCCTGAAGAATTTCCTCTTGAACGTCGCGGGGCATGTCTATTTTTTTGAAGGAACTGTGCGCAACAATCACGGCATCCCATTCGCCGGTGGCAATCCGGCTGAACAGCCGTTCCCGATTTTCCTTTGTGAAATCGGTCTTGTCGGCCACAAGAATATTTGCACCTGGGTAAAGGCGGTAGAACTCGTCGCGCCATTGGTGCAACAGGTGGTTCGGTACGACGACCATAGGCTTTGAGGCAAAGCCCATGCGTTTGGATTCCATGATGGTAGCGATACAGGCCATTGTCTTGCCCGCGCCGACAACGTGATCAAAAAGTGCCGTACCCTCCTGAATGCCGCGCCACACTGCGTCTTTTTGATGTGGTCTGAGGCTCACATCCGAAGAGGCACCCACCAACTCAATATGTGAACCGTCATAGCGGGGAGGAACGTGGGTGTTGAAACGCTCGTTGTAGAGTCTGGTCAGCATGTCGCGCCGCTTATCATCCGTCCAGACCCAATCAAGAAATGCCTGGCGGATTTCATCGGCTTTCTGCATGGCGGCAGCGGTCAGCTCCTGATCAACCACCATAATCGGCCTGCTGTTGGTGTCGTATTCGCCGCTTTCCTTTTCCACCTTGATAGGCCTGTTCGTCAGCAATGATTCGATAATCTTGCCAGCCGGGCATTCCGGAATACCCCATACGTTTGTATTGAGCGCAGTATCCCATATCCTGACGTTGGCCTCCCACCGGCCCAGAGTCGGAAAATAGGTAACGTTCTGATAGCCCTTGCCGGAATGAAGCTTTTCAATAAAGTCGGAAAAGACCTGGCCCGGCACCCAGGAGGAACCGAACTTGATGCCAATGTCCACGGCTTCAATCTCCGGAGGCATGGCGGCGGTCAAGGCTTCCACGTTTGCCGCGTACCGCTGGTCCTGCTGCGCAGCTTCCCGTGCTTTATGGAGTTTTCCGCGCACGTTGCCGGTAAGGTACTTATCCCGAATTTCCCATTCCTCATTGGCCGGGTTCAGGAAAATCAGCCCTTGCTCCTGTAATTCCTTTTGGATGGACTCTGCCGGGCGGCCCAAGAGTTTGTCCATGCGGGAAAAATCCACTTTTCCGGTTTCGCGCAAGGAAATAATCAGGGCGTCCTTGATGCTTTCAGCCCGGTCCATCACTTGCGCAGGCTTGAGTACCCGCTGTCGAAATATGGTCGCTTTACGCGCCGAAGCAGGTCTGGCGGTCCTGCCCTGTTTTTTGGCGACTTCCTTGGAAACCCCTTTGTCATAGTCCATTTCCAGAGATTCCAGCAGGGAATGCTCCGGGTCTTCGCGCATGAGGGAACGGTTTGTTTGCGAGTTGAGGTGGGCGTAGCGTTTGACGAAGGTGTCATACTCACGGTTGAGTTGACCGCGCAAAGATTCCATACGGTTTTCATCGCCATCTGTTTTTTCTGCGTTTATCAACTCTCGCAACGTATCCCGAATTTGAATCATGGATACCAGGCGTTGCCGGGCAGTGTCGTTTTTTACTGGATAAAAATCGTAGGAGCCGCCGCCGAAACTATCGGAAGACTTGAAAACAATCTTGCGGCTTTGCGGCTCAACGCAAAGCGCACCCATTTTCAGCGACTGAAAATACTCCGAGCCAATAAATTCCTCATTACGCTCCTGTGCGGCCGCGCTATCCACCGTTTCGACACGCGGAACGAATGCGTTGCGAGGCAGGACATTCAGGCGCTTCATAATTTCATGGCCCAAATCCATGAGCGGTGCATCGGCAACACAATTCAGCGCATCCTGAAACATGCCCCCGGAGTAAGCCATCTTGCCTATTATCTGGCCGGGATTGGCAGCGAAATAGCTGTTGACGGTTGCGGGTTTCGCGCCGCCGTTTTTATGGTCCTCCGCAAAGATCGATGAGGTGTTGACCCAATCTTTACTTCGCTTCTTCTCGCCTGTGTTTTTCTGAAAGAAAACAATATCCGTGGTTACATCGGTCAAGGCGTTTTGCCGGAATGCTGTTTCCGGCAAGCGGATTGCCCCCAAAAAATCGGCATTTTGAGAAATGTGTTCCCGCACGGAAGGATCAGCGGCGTCCAAAAAGAAACGACTGACCACAAACGCGCCAATGCCGCCCTCCCGCAGCAAATTGATGGATTTTGCGATAAAGTAGTTGTGAATGGAAAATTTTTTGAGTTCCGGATGCTCCGGATCATATAGCGATTGTTTGCCGAAGGGGGGATTGCCCACAACCGCGTCGAAGAAATCTTTATTCAGAGGGGTATTCTGAAAGCCATTATTCGCATGGCGGGCTTCCGGATAAAGGTATTTTGATATAGCGGCTGTCGTCGGGTCCAGTTCAACGGCCAGAAACTGCGCGTTGAAATTTTCCGGGCAAAGGCCCATAAAATTGCCAATACCCGCAGATGGCTCCAAAATGCGAAGCTTCCCGCTTTCCCCCATGCCCAGGGTAGATAAACCCTGGTATATGCCATTGATAACTGCCTCTGAGGTAAAGTGGGCATCCTGCGTGGAGCGGCGGGCTTTGGCGTATTCATCAGGGGATAAAACTCCCTGTAACTCCTGATATTCAGCGGCCCACTTTTCATTTTTTGGATCAAACGCCTGGGGTAGCCCGCCCCATCCCACATAACGAACAAGAACTTTTTTTTCTTCCGGGCTGGCTTGTTCTACCCCCGCTTC
>JAJDIC010000049.1 GCA_030266525.1 Desulfovibrio sp. OttesenSCG-928-G15
CGAATACCAGGCACATATGCCCGATTTTGCGGGTTTTCGTATCCTGGGTTTCCTCGCCGCAGGTAAACTTGGTGTGCGGCAGGATTTCCAGGGTAATGACCTCAAGCAGGCACAGAAGAATGTTCTTCTTTTTACCGAGGAACATGACCGTGCCTTCCGGCTTGATGGAAGCGATAAGGTTTTTCACCCCGGTGAAAAAGGCCCACACCACAAACACCGTTACAGCAATGAACACCGGGTCGATGGTGTAGTCGCCGTAAAAAATGTTGCCGGGGATGATTTTACCGGAAGGCAGGAAACTGCCGTTATACAGGCCCTTGAAGTTGATCGAGGCCATGAAGGCCCAAATCAGGGCAAAAATGACCGCAGGAATGCCGAACAGTATGGGCAGATATTTGGCAGAGCTCATCCACTTGCCAATGCTGCTGCACGGAACAAGATCACGATAGGCCATGTTGCGCATGGCGCTCATCAGATCAGCCGGTTTTGCGCCGCGCGGGCACAAATCGGAGCACTGCCCACACTGGTGACAAAGCCACACGTCCGGGTCAGATTTCAGCTTATCTTTCAGGCCCCATTGCGCCCAAATCATTTCCTTGCGCGGGTAAGGATTGTTCTGGGGAGAGATGGGGCAGGCAACGCTACAGGTGGCGCACTGATAGCACTTTTTCAGTGACTCGCCGCCCGCTGCCTGCAGTTCACGTATGAACTGGACATCCGGTTCGATTCTTAAAGGTTGTGCCATTTCCATCTCCTCCTAGTAGCCCTTGAACGGGTTGGGACCCTTTTCAAAGATCATTTTCATGAACTCGTCCACCATGGTCGGCACGGCATCATAATCGTCAATGGCAACCTGGTACTGGGCCACACGGTCCGGCTCGACGCCGAGGCGGTCAAGGGTTTCCGCTATGTTGTCCTTGCGGCGGTTGCATATTTCAGAGCCTTTTACAAAGTGGCACTGATAGTCGTCGCCGTACTTGCAGCCCATCATCATTACGCCGTCAATGCCTTTGCTCATGGCGTCGGCAACCCATATGGCGTTGACCGAACCAAGGCAACGTACCGGGATAATACGCACATACGGGCTCCAGGGTTTGCCGCGCATGGCAGCCATGTCAAAGGCAGGCAGGGCGTCGTTCTCGCAGGCGAGAATGATGACGCGCGGGCCGCCTACATCCATGTTGTCCGGAACCTTGATGTCGCGAATCATCGAGCCGATCTGGTCGATATTGTAGTTATCAAAGGAGATAACCCGCTCAGGGCAGGCCCCCATACAGGTGCCGCAACGACGGCAGCGCGAGGGGTTGGGCTTCGGCGTGCCTTTTTCATCGTCATCCAACGCGCCGAAGGGGCATTCTTCCGTACAGCGTTTGCACTGGGTACAGCGCACAAAGTTGAACACAGGGTACGAAAGGTCGCCGGAACGCGGGTGCACCGCTACGCCCCTGTTTACCGATTGGATGCACTGTACGGCTTTGAGGGCCGCGCCGTTTGCGTCTTCCAGGGCGCTGTCAAGCGTCATGGGCTGGCGCACGCAGCCTGCGGCATATACGCCGGTACGGCGGGTTTCATAGGGGAAGCAGATGTAGTTGGAATCCGCGTAGCCGTTGAAAAGGTCCAGATCCGGGAAAGCCGGGCCCTGGCGGTAGGCAAACTCCATAATCGGGTTCTTGGCCGTAGAGGGCACGATTCCGGTGGGCAGAACCACAAGGTCAACCACCACTTCGATACTCTCACCAAGCAGGGAGTTGGCTGCGCGCACAAGCATCTTGTCGCCTTCGGCAACAACTTCCTTCACATCGGCCTTGGTCAGCATGATTGAAGGATTGTCCTGGGCGGCCTTGTAGAAGCGCTCGTGAATGCCCTGTACTACCATGCTGTCGTAAATGATGTAGGCAATGGCATCGTCACCGAGTTCTGCCACATATCCGGCCTGCTTCAGGGCAACCACGCTGGATACGGCGTTACTGTAGGGCAGGTGGCGAACGCTTTCCATGTCTTCATAGACAAAGGGCTTTTCTTCGCCCTCGGCAGCGGGCGCGGCAGGGGCAGCGGCTGACGCTTCGGCAGTTGGTGCTTCCCCGGCTGCATGCTCGCTGCAACCGCAGGTGCAGGTGCTTGGCATGCACGGCTTGGTGTCCAGGATGAAGGCCACACGCTTGGCTTTCACCGCGCCGTCCTTGGCCATTTTTTCAAACTCGGCGGCAGTGACCACCTTGGGGGACTTGCCGTAGCCGAGCGGCTCCAGGTATTTCGTGTCCTGCGGCTGCCAGCCGGTAGCCAGAACTACAGACCCTATGTCAACGCTCTGCTCGCCCGAAGGCGTTTGCAGGGTTGCCGTATACTGGCCGGGAGCGCCGGCCAGGCGGGAAAGGGTTGCACCGGTAACTACCGTAATATTGCTCTCTGCCTGCACTTTTTTGACAAGACCCGCAAGGTCAAGCTCATGCGCCTTGTCGTGGGGGGCTTTGAGCGGGATGGTCTTTTTGAAGCTGCGGGCACGCCCGCCAAGCTCGGTTTCCTTTTCAACAAGGGTAACCGGAACATCCGCTTTTGCCGCCGCAAGAGCCGCGTTCAAGCCGGTAAAACCTCCGCCGAGCACAAGAATGCGGTTGTGGCTTTCCGTCATTTCCGGGTTGGGCGTGTTGCACTTCTGGATTTTGATAATGCCCATGTTGATGTAGTCAACAGCCATGAGCCGCAAAAGCTCGGGCGCGTCTTCATCAGCGGCGGGCGTGCTGCCATCCGGGTTTTTATAAGCCAGCACACAGCCTTCACGCAGGGAAACGCGTTCAACCTGTATTCCGGGGAAATTGTAAATATCCCAGTCAACGCGGGCGCTTGTGCCGCAAATCACTATCCCGTCAAGCTCGTTTTCCTCGATATCGGTGACTATTTCCTTGCGTGCCGAAGGGTCGGCCAGCACCGGAATCACTTTGACCACAGGGGCAAAGCTGCTCCAGCGCTTTTCCACCCCGGCGGCCAACGCATCAACGTCGAGGCCGCCGCCAATGGCGGACTGGTCAAAATATACGCCTATTTTTGTGGCCATTCTCTGCTACCTCCCTTTCGCCGTTTGGATCGCTTTCATGGCGGCGCTGGTGCCGGATTGGGCAGAGCGCATCACGTCAAGCGGCTGCTTGGCGCAACCCGCGGCAAAAATGCCCTTTTCCTCGCCGTCTACAATGAAACCGTCCTCATCAAGGGTGACGCCGTAGGGGTTTGCATCACCGGCAAGGCTGGGCTGCATGCCGGTTGCCAGCACCACCAAATCATGGGTGTACTTGCGCTTTTCACCCTTGACGGCATCTTCAACCTCGACAAGCACATTGCCGTCAGCGTCTGTTTCCAGCGCGGCGACCTTGCCTTTTACCAGGCGGATTTTGTCATCGGCGGTGACTTTGTCGCGGAAGTTTTCATACCGGCCCGGCGTGCGAAGGTCGATATAGTAAATGGTGACTTCGGCGTTGGGGTACTGTTCACGCACATAACAGGCCTGCTTCAGCGAGGCCATGCAGCAGATGTAGGAACAGAAATTGAGGTGATTCTGGTCGCGCGAGCCCGCGCATTGCACAAAAGCGACACGGCGCGGGGCCTTGCCGTCTGCCGGGCGAAGAATTTTCCCGCCGGTCGGGCCGTGCGGCGAAGCCAGGCGCTCCATCTGCATGTTGCTGATACAGTTGGCAGCAGAACCGCCGCCCAGGTTGGCAAGGCGAGTTACGTCATAGGGTTTCCAGCCTGTGGCAAGCACAATACTGGCAACGGAGAGTTCGAGTTCTTTCGGTTCTTCGTTCAGGTTGACTGCCGCGCTTTTGGCGACCTTGATCTGGTCGTCCTGCGTCAACGCGTCCTTGTCCACCACATAGCGGGCCGGGAAGGCAAAAGGCATGGAAAGGTACAGGCCCTTGCGCTTGGCAAGGCCCAGTTCAAAGTCATCATCGACCTGTCCAGACAGAGAAGAAGCAAGCAGGCCAAGGTCTGCGCTGTGCGGCGCCGTGTGGCGCGGCTCAATACGCACTTTTACCTTATAGTCACCGGCGCTGCCTTCAACCCCGGCCACGGTGGCCTGGGTGAAAAACTTGATTCTCGGGTTTTTCTTGATACGCTGGAACTGAATTTCCAGGCCGCAGGACGGGGGGCAAAGCTTGGGGAAATACTTGTTAAGCTGTGCTACCCGGCCGCCAAGAAAAGGACTCTTTTCGACGATGAACACATCATAGCCGACCTCCGCGGCTTCAAGGGCGGCTGTAAGACCGCTGAATCCGCCTCCGACGACAAGTATGGCGTTGGACATCTCGGGTATCCTCCCTGATAGGGTAAACAAAAGCCGTGTTAACGGGGCCATCGGCATTGGGCAAGCAAACGGCCCAAGCCTGGACAATAAACGACCTTACTGCCCGGGCTCAGGCCGCAAAAATGCGACAACGCCGCCATGGTGGCGACGCAAACCGGCCGAAACCTGTATTCGGCAAACTCGGTCTTTTGAGCGATGGTTGTACAACCAAGGGCTGCCGCCGTTGAGAGAACCATTCACACCTGGTGTTTGCCCAGCGCACGCGAAAAACACATGCACGGCAACCTCCCGGAATGTGAAAAAACGGAATCGCAGGAAACGCTTTTCCCCTGCCGCGAACGGCACAGGGAGAAAAGGCGGGGGGCAAAGACCAGGCTTTGCCCCCCGCGGCATCTCTTATTCAGGGATGATCTGGTAGTAGGGCTTCTTGTAGATTACAGTTTCGCCCTTCTTGGGATCATACTTGGAGTTTACAAAGCACTTCCACTTGGAGTCGTCAAGGCCCATGAAGTCGGCTCTGTAGTAGAAGCCGGGGTAACGGGATTCCTGACGGAAGTCGATGTGCTGCATGTGCAGGCGCACCGTCCACAGGCGATGGTAGTTTTCCCAGCAGCGGAGCAGTTCGTGAAGGTCACGGGCGGCCAGCTTGAGGGAGTCTTCTTCCATCATCTTGAGGAGGTTGAAGCCGGTTTTGAGCAGCGCGTCGGAAGTGGTGTAGTAGGTGCCGATACCACCGCCGTATTCATCGGTGCACTTGACGAGGCGCATCATGAAGTTTTTCGGGGTGATGTAGTTCGGGTTGACCACAGCGTCCGTGGAGGCGGATTTGCCTTCCTGGAAGTTGTAGAACGGACGGTAGATGAGCTTTTTCAGTTCATCAGCCGTTTCCTTGATGGCGGGCTTGTAGTCCTTGTGGTCTACGCACCAGCGCACAAGCTGCTTGCCGACGATACGGCCTTCAGCGTGGGAGCCGGAGGAGAACTTGTGACCGGAAGCGCCAACGCCATCGGCGCAGGTGAACAGGCCGTTCACGGTGGTCATACGGTTGTATACCTTGCCGTTGTCGGCTTTCACTTTGTAGTCTTCAGGCACCCAAGACTCGTCCGGACCGGAAACCCAGATACCGCAGCAACCGGAGTGGGAGCCGAGGAGATAGGGTTCGGTGGGCATGATTTCAGAGCCTTTTTCTTCAGGCTTGATATCCATGGCAGCCCACAGGTTGGCCTGACCAACGCACATATCAAGGAAGTCTTCCCAGGCTTCGGACTCAAGGTGCTTCTGCTGGGCCGGGGTGAGCTTTTCAAAGGTGGTCTTCAAAGCTACGTCGGTCGCCATGTAGATGGGGCCGCGGCCTTCGCGCATTTCGCGAAGCATCATGTGGTTACGAAGGCAGGTAGGAATAACGTGACCCTTGGCATAGCCACGGTCTTCGTAGGGTTTGATCATGGCGCGGTTAACTTCGCAATAATCTTCGCCCTTGTAGTTGGTGGCTTTGGCTTTAAAGAGCAGGAACCATGCGCCGACCGGGCCGTAACCGTCTTTGAAACGGGCGGGCACGAAGCGGTTTTCCATCATGGTCATTTCAGCGCCAACCTGAGCACACATGGTGTAGGTGGAACCTGCGTTCCATACCGGATACCACGCACGGCCCATACCTTCACCGGTGGAACGCGGTTTGTACACGTTCACCGCGCCGCCGCAAGCGACGACCATGGCGTTGGCTTTGAAAATGTGCACTTCGTTGTCACGCAGGTTGAAGCCCACAGCGCCGGCAACGCGGTTTTCCACGTTAGCGTCGAGCAGCAGCTTCACGATGAAGATACGCTCCATAAGGCGAGCTTCGCCCAGGGCGTTTTTCGCGGCTTCCGCAACGATGCACTTGTAGGACTCACCGTTGATCATGATCTGCCAGCGACCGGAACGAACGGGCTTGTCGCCGTTACGCAGGCTCTTGCCCTGTTCTTTGGCCTGACCACCGTCAAGGTTGTGATCGCCTTCTTTGATCCAGCAGGGCAGGCCCCACTCTTCAAACAGGTGAACGGAATCGTCAACGTGACGGCCAAGGTCGTAGATAAGGTCTTCGCGAACGAGGCCCATAAGGTCGGTGCGGACCATGCGAACATAGTCGTCAGCCTTGTTTTCGCCAAGGTAGGTGTTGATGGCGGAAAGGCCCTGGGCCACGGCGCCGGAGCGCTCAAGGGCGGCCTTGTCAACCAGCATGATTTTCAGTTCGGGGGCGTATTTGTCGGCCCAGCGCACGGCTTCAAAAGCCGCGCCACAGTTACCCATACCGCCGCCGACCATCAGAATGTCAACGTCATGTTCTTTCACAGTGGGTTCGGCGATGGCGACACCCCTGGGGCTTTCCTTCACAGGAATCATCGGCATGATAGTATCTCCTTACGCAAATTAAGTTACTGTTGCGGCACGGAACTAGGCGTTGTCAGCCCAGCTCTTTTTCATGTCGGCTTCGGTGACGTCGAACTTTTTACCAAGGGCAGACTCAGGGGCAGTCAGAGCCGTTTCAGTGAAAAGCAGTTCGCTGTCCAGATCCCCGGGTTCGGGCTTGCCTTCAAAGGGCTTGATGGAGCCTTCAGGCGTGGTGCGGATGGGGAATTTGAAGCGTTTGACATCGCCGCTACGGAACTTGACCGTCCACATGATGGAATCGGCAGAGCGCATCGGAATGCAGGTGCCGCCCATGGGAGCGAAGTCGGCGTAAGGACGGGCCGTGATGGCGCCTTGGGGACAGATTTTCACGCAGGAGTAGCATTCCCAACAGGCATCCGGCTCTTGGTTAAAAGCCTTCATCTCATCAGCATCAAGGATCATGAGATCGTTGGGACAGATGTACATGCAAGCGGTTTTCTCGCCACCCTTGCAGCCATCACACTTGGACGGATCGACAAATGTCGGCATACCTTGTCCTCCAACTGGTATTTAAAGGTTATCCTTTCGAACTACCAAAACAATAATGCAGGCGATTCTTTTGTGAGAACGGCGCGTAGCCTAAATGCTCCATTCGGAGTAAGAAAGCGCGGCCATTCGTTACGCCTGACCAAAACGCTTGTGCGGAAATTAACAAGCAAGGAGGTATCGTGTCAAGCGATTATTCAACAATGCACGGCTGGTCTGCATTTTTTCTTGCTCCCGCCACGGTTTCGCGCTAGGAATTTTTTTGTTCGGGAACTGTCTGGGTACTTGACCGGTTTTTCCCCTTCCCCTCTTTTTTCCCTTTGCACATTTTGTTTGGAGCCAATTTTTTAGCATGAGTGACACCACAAACAAGCCCGACACCGTCCAGAACAGCGCTCAACCTGATTCAGGCCGTGAAAAGGGCGCGTCCCGGCGCGCCCAAAGCCCTACAGGCCGCCCCGCCAGGCGCCCCCTTCACAAAGATGGACCTCCCCGGGGCGAAAGCGCCAGGGGCGGCGGGCCGAAAGGCGCGGCAGCAGCCCTTGTCGAGCTTGACAAGGACATCATGAAGCTGCTTGTCAGACGGGCAACGCTTGTTTCGCGCATCCGCGAAGGCAGAGACCACGCCTCTTCCCCGGCAGCCATACAGGCGGAAAAAGCCGTCCGTCTGGCCTGGGAGGAAGGCGCCGTCAACTTCAGCCGCGACCCGCGCTTTATCCGCCAGCTTTTCATGCTTCTGCAAGATGTGAAAATGCTCTCCAAGGATGAAGCCAAAGGACGCAGCATATTCACCCTTGCCCCGCCAAGGCAGAGCATTTCCGGCAGCGTTACAGGGCCTTCCGCCACCCGCACGGCCCAGATGCGCGTTGTGCTTTCCGCAGCGCTCGGCCGCCCGCTTACCCTTGAAAACATCCTTGTGCCTTCGGCCCTTTCCGATACTGTCAAGGCCTGTTCCCAGGCAGGGGCGCAGCTTGAAATCACCACGGGCAGTTCCGGCTTTGGCAATGTAAGCGTAAAGTCCGGTTCTTCCATGAGTTTTTCGTCAAAAACCCTCTTTGCCGGGGACGATGTCTTTTCGCTGTATATGTTTGCCTTCCTGGCAGCCGGGGCTACCGGAAGCTGCCGCTTCAACGGCGGCGCAAGGCTGAAAGCGGAAGATCTCGCCCCGCTTCGGGCTACGCTTCCCTTGCTTGGGGCGCGCCTTGCCCACATCATACCGCGCTCAACCGGCCTGCCCGCCATGGTGGAAAGCTCCGGCGACATTCCCGAATCCTTTGAGGTTCCGGAAAACCTGCCCTATGAGGCGGTTTGCGCCCTGTTGCTGGCCCCGCTGGTGTGGAACAGGCCGTTTACAATGAACATGGCCGCCCTGCCCGCGGCCATTGCCTCTGCGGCCCTTGCCAAAGTACGGCCCCTGCACCGCGATGTCGGCGCGGAAGTTGATACAAAAGGCCCGGAAATAGTCTTCACGCCCGGGCCGCTGGACATACCGGCCCACCCGACCCTGCCGCTTGATCCCGTGCTTTCGGCCTATCTTCTGGCTCTGCCCGCCTTTGCGGGCGGCTCGCTTCTGCTCAAAGGCTCCTGGCCCGGGCACATGCCGGAAGCGCGTGAAGTGGAACAGCTTCTCGCCTGGGGCGGGGTAACCTTGAGTTGCGAGGAAGGAATCATCCTGGCAGAGGCAAGCGCGGTTCCTTTCAGCCTGCCCCTGCAAACCTATGACCTTTTCAGTTCGCTCGGCCCGCTTTACCTCGCCTTTGCGGCAAAATACCACAAACTCAAGGGCAAGCTGCACATCCCCATTGCCGACGCCCTGTTCCCGCAAAACGGGGCAGACGCCGTACTGACCGGCGAAATGCTCTCGCGGCTGGGTCTTGTGTGGGATGAAGGCGGGCTTCGGGTGGAATCTTCGCCCAAGCAGGAAACCCAGACAATCAAGCCGCACCTGCCGCCCTGGTCCTGCCCGGACGGTTTCTGGGGCATGGCCTTTGCCCTTCTTGCCTACATGAAGCCCAGACTGGAGCTTGCCAACCCGGCCACAATATCCGAGGTAATGCCCTCTTTCTGGAGCATTTACAACAGCTTGCCCGAACCGCGCGACCCGGCCCAGGCCAAAAGCCCCCAGGAGGACAAGAATGACCCGGCCCCTTCAAGAAGAAGAATCATTGCCGACTGACGAGCCCGGCCTTACCGGGTGCATCGCCTCTGCGGAAGCCGAGATGGCCGAAATGCAGACGCAGATAAAAAACCTTATGGCCGAAGAAGATCCCGGCCGGGGCATTGTCCATGCCTCGGCCATTCATGATACAAAGCAGCGATATATGATGTTACGCTACAAGCGTGACTTTTGTGCTGCCCGGCTTGCCAGAATCAGGCAAGGGTTCTGATTGCCTTACAGCCTCTCTTGAGGTATAAATTTCTAGATAAATCATTATCAGCCCTTTACACTTTTGCGGATCATACACGGTACACCCCATATGGACGAACGCAACGACATTCCCAAAGACTCCGAAACGAAACAGACTGAAGCCTTCAATACGCAGACAGATGGCAAGGCGGATGCCGGGCAGTGCGGTCAGGACAATACCGCCCGGGACGACCTTGGCAGCGCTACACTACAAGACGCCGCTTCCCGCGAAGCCGACCCGATCTGGCTCAGGAACTATGAAGAAACCGTTCCACACAGCATGAACTACCCTGAAACAGCCGCCTTTCACTGGCTGGACGAATCTGCCGACAAATTCCCCAAAAGCCTTGCCATCAGCTACCACAACACGGATATCACCTACGCGGGCCTGCGCAAAAGCGCGGAAATATTCGCAGCCAACCTGCGCAAGCAGGGTGTGCAACCCGGCGACCGGGTAGGCATTATGCTGCCCAACCTCCCCCAAAGCATTATCGCCTTCTGGGGGGTGCTCAAGGCCGGGGCCGTGGTTACCATGTTCAACCCGCTCTATATGGAAAAAGAGCTGCGCCACCAGGTAAGCGACGCGGATATCCGCTGCATGATAACCCACGACGCCTGCTGGCCCAAGTTTGCCAAACTGCGGGACTCTATCGGCATCGAGCGCTATTTCGTGACAACGGTGACCGAGGGCTTTTCCTTTCCGCTCAATATAATGGAACGTTTCAAGGCCAGCCGGTCCAAGCAGGCAATTTCCGTGCCTTTTGACGGCAGGCAAGTGCTCCCCTTTTCTACCCTGCTCAAAGGCAAGGAGCGCTTGTCACACCCGGTTGAAAACCCGCGTGAAACCCTTGCCCTGCTGCAATATACCGGGGGCACCACCGGCCTTTCCAAAGGGGCCATGCTCTCCCACTACAATGTGACGTCCAACGCTTGCCAGATGGGCGAATACATCGGCTTCATGCACAAGGAAGAGCAAACCTTCATTGGCGTGCTGCCCTTTTTTCACGTATACGGGCTGAACACCTCCATCGTGCTGCCCACCTATTTCCACTCCCGCGTGGTTCCCATTACCCGTTTTGTGCCGCTTGAACTTTTGCAGACCATGAAAAAATACAACGCCACCGCCCTTCCCGGCGCTCCGGCCATGTATATTTCGCTGTTACAGCAAAAAACCAAGGGCAAGTTCTCGCTTGATTCCCTGAAAATATGCATTTCCGGTTCCGCGCCCATGCCGGTGGAAATGATGCGGCTGTTTGAAAAGGAATTCAACACGCGGATCATGGAAGGCTACGGTCTTTCCGAAGCCTGCCCGATTACCCACATGACGCCCGCCCGCGGCATGCGCAAGGTTGGCTCCATCGGCCTGCCCCTGCCCGACACCGAAGCGCGCATTGTGGACATGGAGCTAGGCATTGTGCCCCTTGCCCCCGGAAAGCTGGGGGAGCTGGTAATCAAAGGCCCGCAGGTCATGTCCGGCTACTGGAACAAGCCGGATGAAACAGCCGGAACCCTGCGCAACGGCTGGCTCTACACGGGCGACATTGCCACCATGGATGAAGACGGCTTCTTCACTATTGTGGACCGCAAAAAAGATATGATCATCGTTGCCGGATACAATGTTTCGCCCCGCGAGATCGATGAGGTGCTGTACGAGCACCCGAAAGTTCGTGAAGCGGTCAGCGTGGGCGTGCCCCACCACTCCCGAGGCGAGGTTATCAAGGCCTATATCGTGCTCAAGGAAGGCGAAACCAGCGACCGGGCGGAAATTGTGGCCTGGTGCCGCGAAAGACTGGCCAACTACAAGGTTCCGCGCATGGTGGAATTTCGTGACGAGTTGCCCAAAACCCTGGTTGGCAAAATTTTGCGCCGGGTGCTGCGAGCCGAGGAAGAAGCCAAACAAAAACAGCGTAGCAAAGAAGAACTGGTCGATGACGCCGACAACGGCTGCGAGCACGACTGCGAGCATGGCTGTGGGCACGGCGACCTCGGCAAAATGGATCAGATAGACCAGATAAACCAGATGGATCAAGCCGCGCAGTCCGGGCAAAGAGAAAAAGACGGACCTGACGGAAACGACACCGGACAACAAGATCCTGCGCAACAATAACCCGGGGTACTGAAAACCAGTCACAGCGGTGCCGGACCTGAAGGATTTTTTATGGCAACATTCGACACCTGCCTGAACCATGAAATTGATCAGGATCTGTTTTCGGTTCTGCAAGTGGAAGAAGCAGGGACCGGCGAAACACCGCGCTTCCCCTGCTGCCCCCTGCGGGCCTATAGCATGGAACGGCACACCGTGTATGGCCGCTTCACCGGGCAAATAGGCCTTGCCCGATCTGCCGAATTTCTGGAAGCCATGTACGACTTGAGTACCGGGCAGGCCATGCGGGTTATTCTGGATTTTTCCGACATGCAGCTTTCCAAAAGCGCCGCGGGTGAGCTTGTTTCCTTTGCCGCCAATATGTTTGGTCGTAACAAGCGCCTGTATCTGTATAAAATATCACCACAAATCAATAAACTGCTTAACGAGCTGACCCTGCGCGGGTTCTTCACTACCATTGAAACCGAGGATGACATCATTGCCATTTGTGAAGGCTAGAGCATTGTCTTCGTCCGTTTGGTCCGGGCTACGTCCTTTCCAGACAAAATACTTCCAAGTTTCCCCAGTTCCAGCGGTACACGTCCGTCAGTAAATTGTATTGTTTCATGCTCCGGCAACGCCAGGCAGCGATAAACAGCTCCCGGTACAGGAACCTCCATGTATTATTTGCACCATTATTTCAGTCCGGATTTCAGCCATACAAACCTGACGCCCACGGCAGACGGCAGTTTGCAGGCAGACATGCGCTATCTCGGCTATGTGCAAAACGTTGTGGAAGGCCAGGTGCTGGCGGAACTCATCGATCTTGCGCGCTTTCCGGAAATCAAACGCGACCCCCGGTTCATCTACCAGGACAGACATCTGCCCATTGGTCCCAACTGCAAGGTCCACCCCGACAACCCGGACAAAATTATCGCGGCTACAAACGGTTATGTGTTTTATCACAACGGCCTAATATCCATTAAAAGAATGCTCAACGTGCGCAGCAATGTGGGCTTTCAGACCGGAAATATCTTTTTTGTAGGCGATGTGGCGGTTCACGGCGACATCCAGACCGATTTTTCCCTGATGGCCTCGAATGTGCTGGTAAAAGGGCATATTGAAAGCGCCAGGGTGAAGGCGGCGCATGATATTGTCTGCCTTTCCGGGGTCAAGGGCAGCAACCCCAGCATTTTGAAAGACGAACCCACGGGCGAGGCCGATACGGAAACGGCCTTTATTCCCAGCACGCTCATCGAAGCGGGCGGGAACATACGCCTGCCCTTTTGCGAGCATGTGCAAATACGGGCCAGGGGCAATGTGATCATAGACGGCTCCTGCCTGCACAGCACAATCTATGTGTCAGGCAATCTGGTGGTGAAAGGACGGCTCCAGGGCGGCACGGTGTATGCCAACGGCCTGGTATATGTGGAAGACAGGCTGGGAAGCGACTACAACGTACCCACCCGGCTGATGCTCGGCTATGACCCCTTCGACTACCTTGCCTTGCAAAAACTGGAAAGCCAGATAGCCTATCTGAAAGAGCGGGTGGCTTTTTTCCAGAGAATGGCCGAGCGCAACGAGGTAATGTTGCAGGAATACTCCCCCCGCCTGGAATTCATGAAGCTCAAGCTCAAGGTGGCCCTTTGCAGGCACGGCCTTTTGTGGCGCAAATTTTCTCTGGATGAAGTGCACGCCCCCCACTGCCGCATTGTTGTTCCCGGCATGGTCATGCCAGGTTGCGAAATAGCCATTGGCAGAGCATATGAAAGAACCATGGACCGGGACTATAATGTCACCTACACCCTCGGGGAAGACGAAATTCGGTGCAGCCCCAATAAACCGCCAAAGACATGAGCACGAAAAACGCCTCCCCTTCCGCCAAAGCGCTATACGAAAACAACAGGCTGGCAGATATTTTTGTTGTTCGTAATGGCCGTGAAATGCGCATGCTCGGCCCAGCGGGCGCACAAAGAGAACTCAGCTTTCTGCCCGATGAAGAAGCGCTCTTTGGCCTGTCTCTTCCGGACAGCCCTGCCGCTACGGAAACGCATACCGCAGGGGACGCGGCAGCAAACGCCAGACAAAATCGGCTCCCGGTATGCATCGGTTCCGGAACCGGCGCGGCCCTTGATGCGCTTGCGACCATGCTGGACAGGCGCTTCGGCGCCAACAGCTGGGCTCTTGCCGTGGTAGACAAGGAAGAAGACATTCTTGCGGCCTCGGCCCTGCGCAAACGGTTTGCCGATCGCCCCGGCATGGTTTTTTTTCCGTCAAAACCCGGCCCGGGTACCGCGCAAGGCACCCTGGACGCCGTAATCAAGGAACTGACGCTCTGGCAGGCGGAACAAGGCGGCCTGGCCATGACGCCCCTGATCAATCCCTTTTATCTGCGCATTGACAGAGACTTTTACAACGGGGTGAAAACCGCCTGTGAAGCGAGCGCAAGAACCGATTTTTGGGAAAAAACGCGGTATCCCCGCTTTACCGGAAAAGAACCGCGCATCCTGCTTTTGACCAGCAAATACTTCCTGATGGGCGAAATTATCGCCGCCTGCAAACGGCTTGGTATTCCCACCTATCTGCTGCAAGTGCCGGAAGACGGCATCGGCTGTACGGACTTCATTGAAGCGCTGCTTACTTCCGTGCTTGAGTTCAAGCCCGATTTTCTGTTTACCATCAACCACCTCGGGGTGGACATGGAGGGAATCCTGTCCGGCCTCCTGGAAAAGCTGCGCCTGCCGCTTGCTTCCTGGTTTGTGGACAACCCGCACCTTATCCTCTACCACTACAACAATCTGGTCAGCCCCTGGACCGCCATTTTTACCTGGGATACGGACAACCTTTCTTCGGTCAGCGCAGACGGCTTTGAGCATGTTTGCTACCTGCCGCTGGGGGTGGACGCCCACCGCTTTGTCCCGCTTGGCCCTGATCATGATTTCCCCGGCCTGCCCGAAGAGTGGAACAGGAACATTTCCTTTGTGGGCAACTCCATGGTGGAAAAAGTTCTTGAAAACCGGAAAAGATTCCCTTTCCCCCCTGCCCTGCTGGATGATTTCAAGGGCATAGCCGCCGATTTTTCCGACAGCGAGGAGCGTTCATCCAGGGCATTCCTGCAAAAGCACCCGGATCTGTACGCCGCATTTAGCGCCCTGCCCGATGCTGAAATCCGCCTGACCTATGAGACCATGCTTACCTGGGAAGCCACGCTGCAATACCGACTCTCCTGTGTACAGGGGATCATGGGGCTTTCCCCCCTGATGGTGGGCGACAAGGGCTGGAAAACGCTGCTGCACGGCGACTGGCACTACCATTCCGAGTTGAATTACTACGACGACCTGCCCCGGTTTTACCCCTGCTCGCGCATCAACTTCAACTGTACCAGCAAACAAATGAAGGGCGCAGTCAACCAGCGGGTATTTGACGTTCCGGCCACCGGCTCGTTTATTCTTACCGACTACCGCGAACAGATTGAAAACCTGTTTGAGCCGGAAAAAGAAGTTGTGCTCTACCGTACGCCGGAAGAAGCCGGAGCCCTGGCCGCCGAGTATCTGGCCGACCCGAAACGGCGCAAGGCCGTGATCAAGGCTGCCCGCAAGCGCATTCTCGCGGAGCATACTTATGAGCACCGGATACGCACTCTGATTGCCAAAATGAAGGAATTTTACGGATGAGTGAAAAGCCCGTCCTCATTCTGCAGATGCAGCGTATGGGCGACCTTGTCCTTTCCTTTCCCCTGCTGGCCTGGCTTGCTGCCGCAAACCCGGCCCGCCCCATCTGGGTGGTTGGCGAGGAACACTTTTTCAAGCCCCTGCTCACGCTTTCCCCCACTGCCACATATTACAGTTATGACTGCCTTCACGATGTGGAGTGGCACGAATTTTCCGCCGTACTCAACCTGAGTCACCGCCCCAAAGCGGCCATTCTCGCGGGCAGGGCCAGGGCGGATATTTTATACGGCCCGTGGATGGACAGCGAAAAACAGCTTTTCATCAACGGAGACTGGCAACTCTACCGGGCCTCTTTAACCCAGAACAACCGCTTCAACCGCTTTCACTGGTCCGACCTGAACGCCCTGGACATAATCGGGGCCAGTAAAATGCGCGGAACCTTGTGGGGATCCGAGCACAACCAGACCCCGGGCGCAAAAAACGGACGGGTCGGGCTTTTTCTCGGCGCAAGCGAACCGGACAAACACCCGGATGCCGCCTTTTGGGCCCAGCTTGCCGCCCTGCTGCTCAAAAAAGGCTATAAGCCGGTGTTTCTGGGCGGCAAAGCCGAAGAAAAACTCGGCAATCAGGCCGCACACATACTCGGCTCATACGCGCTGAACCTTGTCGGTCGTTTTTCGGTCAATGAGCTGGCAAGTGTACTGACCGAGCTGACCCTGCTGGTCACGCCCGATACCGGCCCCATGCATATTGCTTCCTGGGTGGGAACGCCGGTGCTCAATCTGTCCATGGGGCCGGTAAACCCGTGGGAAACGGGGCCAACCGCGCCCGGCAACCATATTTTGCGCCCCGCCCTTGACTGCGCCGGGTGCTGGCAGTGCATTCACGACAAGCCGGTGTGCAAGGCAATATTTACTGCGGAAAAAGTAGCCACTCTGATCACCCGGCTGTTCTCAACCCGCAGGGAAAGTGCCCTGCGCAACCTCGACGGAGTGGCGGACGGCCTGGAACTTTTGCGCACAGGCCGGGACGCGCACGGCCTGTATACGCTGGAACGGCTATACAGCTCGCAAGCGCACAAAGCGGGCGACCAGAACCGGGAAGCGCTTTCTCACTTCTGGCATACCTGGTTCGGCACGCTTTTCGGCGTGTATGAAAAAGAAATGGCGGCAAGCGCCGCACAAGAACTG
>JAJDIC010000005.1 GCA_030266525.1 Desulfovibrio sp. OttesenSCG-928-G15
GGAGCAAAAGCGGCCAGGTCGCAGCGCAGAAAATAATCGTCAATCTTGTCTTTGAGCGACTGCAAAAGCAGCCAGGCTTCTGCCGTGTCCTGACCAAGTGGAGTTGCCGCGCAATGAACACTTTTTTTCCAGTCGCGCAGCTTTTCCAGAGTGCCGGTAAAGGCGTCGGCTATTTCCCGGTTAATGCCGGTGAGGCCGGTTGCGTCTTCCACTCCGCCGATTACGGAAATGGCGTCTTTGATGAAAGCCTGAATATCCGGCTCCAGAGTTTCAAAGGGGGGAACAATACCGTCGCCGTTGTCCTGGTTTTCTGCGGCTTTGGCTACCGCCTCCGCCACATCTTCCTGGGTCAGGCCTTCGGCGTCGGGTTTTTCCAGCTTTTCCAGGATGGCGTGCGCGGTGGCGTGCATGCGCTCGCATTCAAGGTCATCTTCGCGCAAAAGCGAAAGGGGCATCAGGTCGCCCGGTTCAAGTATTGCTTCCGGGTTTTTCAGGTGGGCGCAAACAAACTCAACGGCTGCAATGACTTCCGGAATGCGTATGCGTCCGTCCGCGTCGGTGTCCACCAGTTGCAGGGTCCGGTGGTCAAACTCAAGGCCTGTGGCCGGGCAGCTCAGGGTAGCCCAGAGCTTGGGGTCAAGGTCTTTGAGGTTGCGTAGTTCGTCGGCTGTGCGCAGAGTGGCCTGATCAATTCCGCCAAGTCTCTGAAATTGCCATTTAAATGTCGGTTCCGGAGTGGGGGGCATGATTTGTCTCTCCTTAAAGGGTCTATGAATACAATGAAAGTTGGTTTACTAAAAAGAGCACACTGCTGACGGCGCCGGGTACGAAGGAACGAGTACTGCCACCCGCATCCGGCCTGTCTGCCTGTTCAGGAGTAGTGCGTGGGCCGCAAAAGCGCCAGACGTCTGCCCTTGCGGCGTTTTCGATCATAAAGGATTGTAGTATGAACACACACAATACGCCAGTACGGCTAACGGCATCAATAGCCTTTGCCATAATGCTGTTATTTGTCTCGTCTGTAAAGAGTGAAGCCTTTGACGCGGGTACCGAAAACAGCCCGAATGCCAGCCAGTATGCCGTGACCATAGACGACAGGGAACTTTTTTTTGTTTTTCCTGCCGGGTATGCCCCGGCCTCAAAAAAAGTGGCAGATGCCGTACAAGCCATGTATCAGAGCTATACCAGCGATATGCAGGTCTGGACGTTTACCAGGCCGGAGATCGAAAAACAGCTTTTGCAAGACGGGGCGGACAAGAGAATACAGTCATATGTCGCACTCACCCATATCCCGGAAGCTGAAAACAGCTATACCCGCAAAGATTTCCGCGAAGTGCTCAAAGACTACGCCCAGCGGCATGAGGCAGGAAAGAAAACCCTTGAAGAATTCAGGGAACAACTCGTCAAACTTGCACCCGCACTGGATATGCGGGCCGAAGTGCAAAGCGGGCAGACCAGCGCACTTTGGCTGAGCGCCGTGGATTCGGTTGAATCAACAGCGCAAAAACGCGACATCATGCTGACCGCCGAACTGCTGATGCGAAAAAATACCCGGGCGATCATGGTATTCCTTTTTCGCTTTTATCATTCCCCGCAAGATTTGGACGACTTGATGCAGGATGTGGAATCGTTCAAGCAAAACATCGAACCCTAGGGAAATGGTGACTTTTTCCGCCTGAAATTAACGCCGCGCGCCTTGCCAGCCGAAAAAACTCATCATTTCCCTGACTCTCGTCGCTATTGAGAGAGAAGAGAAAAAGGCTTGCTTCGCTCCCTTGGAGTCCGGCCCTCCCCTGAAATTAACGCCGCGGCCCCTAAAGTTCGCGTTTTTTTATCCGATAAGCCCCTTTAGATAACTCAACTCCGAGGGGGATTTATGGAATCCATGTCATTGTCAGCCAGCGGCATATCCAGTGCGTTAAAAGACACATCCAGTCTGGATCTGATCAACAAAACTTTGTCCAAGCAGCAGGAAATGAGCGGCCAACTGGCTACGCCGAGCAAGCCCGCCGCTTCCGTGAACATCAACGTGAATGAGGCTCTTGGCAAAGGCACACAGCTTGATATTACCGTATAAGCGTGTTTAAAAGCGGCAATGAACGCCGCATATGCCTCCATACCGGACTGTCGACAGGATACGTGTCTTTGTCGGCAGTCCCGCTTGCTGTGCGGGTGCCCGGAACAGCGCGTCGGGTGCCGCACGGCAGTTGTCCTGTTGTATGTCCTTTTTTCCTGCCTGCTTTTATCCGCCTGCCATTCCGTGCAAAGCCGGGAACCGTATCCCTTGCCCAAAAGCGAATCCCCCCTGCGTGATTTTGCGAAATGGCGCAATATTGTCAAAGCCGAACAGGCGTCTTCTTCTTTCAGCCCGGAAGGCCTTTCGCTTTGGGCTCCCCGCCACAGCGCGGAGTGGCGTCACTTGCGCCGTCAACTGGAAAAAGAGTCTCTTCTGGGTAAAGCCCGACTGGTGAACGCTTTTTTTAACCAGCGGCCCTACATTAGTGACAAACAGGCCTGGGGGGTGGAAGAACACTGGGCAAGGCCGCTCGATTTCATGAACAAGGGGGGCGATTGCGAAGATTACGCCATTGCCAAGTATTACGCCCTGCGTGCTATGGGTGTACCCGCAAGCGACCTGCGCCTTGCCGGTTTGTGGAACTTCAGAAAAAAAGAAGGCCACGCCGTGCTGCTGCTCATAACGCCGAAGCATACCTATGTTCTGGATAATGAAGAAAGGGATCTGCCCTTGCTTGAGACAGTCCACTGGTACAAGGTTTACTATCTGCTCAATGAAGATACCCAGTGGACCCACGCTGAGGCCCTGTAAGACTCCGGCGCAAAACGAGGCGGTGTCGTCACGAGATGTCTTTTGTCCCCCTGCCCGCGTTGCGACAGAACCCCCTTAAGGACATGGACGAAAGAGTCCACTCCCTCCTGTGAACCTGTCGCGCCTTGGCAGAGAAAATCCAAACTCGTGACGCCACTCTGCATCTAGGGTATTTTGGGGTGGGAGCGCGCTGCCGGCACAAGTACGCCCTGATTTTCCGGCATGTTCGCCACCATGGCAAAGGTATACACTTCCGCGCACCAGGAATCGAGCCGGGTCAGGTAATAGGTTCCGCTTTGCAGGTCTGTGAGCGTCCACCATTGGGTGGGGTACACAAAATCCCGCATCTTTTCGGATTCTGTTTCCGTTTCAGAGCGGTCTATTTCTTCCAAACCGGCAAACACGCTTGCCACCAGGCCGCGCATGGCCATCAGGGCGCCGGGCGTATCCGTCACCAGCCCGGATGCGTACATTTCCTTCAGGTAGCGCTTTGCTCTGGCCCTGCGGTCAATGGTGGAAATGGAGCCGTTTGGCTGGTAGTCCGACTTTTCAAGCGCCTTATGCACGGAATACACCGGTTCATTGGTCAGGGCGCTGTCTTCCAGGTCGTTATAGATTTTCGCTTTGCCGTCTATGAATTCGATAATTGCCCGACCGCCCGTGACATCTGAAAAGGCAAAGTGGAAGGGCAGATGCGCCGAGGGTTGGCTGCCCTCTTTCATGGCATTGGCTACGTGCAGGAAATTGAGCCGCCCTTCACGGACGCATTGCACTACCTCATCAACCGAATCAAATACCGAAACGGCGTAGGCGATGAATAAAAACGGGTCAACGCCGTGAGCGCCTTCCCGGTAGTCGGGCAGTTTTGAGCCTTCCAGGTATAAAAGGCTGCCTTGCAAGCCCATCTCATTCAGCGCGTCAGAAACCATGTTCTTGCCAAAACTGAATATCTGGATGCTGGCATACTTGGCAGTATAGGTAAGCGGGTTGTCAAGTTCATCTTCTGCCGTGCGCAGTACGGCCCCGGCTTTTACGCCCTTGATCACGGCTTCGTCCATATAGCCCCAATCCATGGTTCTGGCCACAATGGCGGCTGTGGTCCAGCCCGTCTTTTCACCGGGCGCTTTGGGTAGGGGCAGCTTGAAAAAGGCCCAGCTGCACGCGAACACGGGGTTGCAGCAAAGGGTCATAATCAGGGAAAGTATCAGCGCACTGAACAGTTTTGTTGGCTTGCGGCTCATATCCCCTCCTTGCTCATGCTCTTGACGGGCTGTTTTGGCGTAATTTTTTTATAGGGGCAGTCCGCCAGGGGTTTGAGTTCACCTGTGAAGCCGTCCTTGGGAAACAGGCTGAAATCGTATATCTCGGCGCACCAGGAATCGAGCCGGGTCAGGTAATAGGTGGGGTTTTTGAGGTCGGTCAGGGTCCACCACTGCGTGTGGTAGGTTCCGCCTTCCGCAGTGGGGTAACTTTCTGTAAGTCCCGCGAAAACCGTGGCAAGCAGACCGCGCATGGCCCGCATGGCGCGGGGGGCGCTATCAACGCCGCGCTCGGTCATGTCTTTGAGGTAGAGCTTTGCCCTTGCCCGCCTGTCAATGGAAATGATTGAGCCGTTCGGCTGATACTTTGCCTCGTCAAGAGCAAGCATGGCGCTGTAGTGCGGGTCGTTGGCCAAAGCATCGTTTTCCGGGCCGTGGTAATACACCAGCTTGCCGTCTTCAAATTCAATAACCGCCTTGTCACCCGAAGCGTCGGCAAAGGCATAGTGAAAGGGCAGGTCATAACCGGGTTCAGACCCCTCCACCATGGGATTATTTCTGGGAAGAAAGTGAAAATTGCCAAGAGTGAGAATGACTTCCTTCACCGTTGCGCAGGTGGATGCGGCATAGCTGATAAAATGGAGAGGGTCCATGCCGGGAAGCGCTTTTTGCTGGTCCGCTCCGGGCAGGCGGCTGCCTTCCAGATAGAGCACAGAACCTTGCAGCCCCTTTTCATTCAGCACGTCGGAAGAAAGACCGCCAAAGCTGGTAATTCGGATGCTTGCGTATTGGGTGGTATATTCAAGCCCCTTACCGCTTTCAGCGGTTTTTTGGGCAACCCCCCTGCCAATGCCCATCACCTGGGCTTCGTCCTTTCTGCCCACCCAGTCCATTGTCCGCCCGACAACAGCGGCACTGCCAGAGCAAAACGCGGCCCAGGAGCAGGCAAGCGCCTGCCCGCAAGACAGCAGAACAATCAGTGCGGCGGCAAGGGCGAGTGTGGAATATTTTCTTTGACGCATGCGGCCTCCCGGATAATACGATACATGAGGATTTGTTATCAAATCCCGGCTCTAAAATAAAGTGCTCCCAGAGAAACACAGGCTACAGCGCAGCGCGGATAACCCCACCGGCTGCAAGCCGGAGCCGTCCGTCTGTACCTTGCGCGTACACGGCTGCTATCTGGCCGCAAGCGACGAGGCTTTCTTCCTCCACAAAGCGGATGCGCATGGCGTTTGGGGGGCTGTCGCCGGCTTGGACGTTGACTTTGCCTTGGGACTCGCCCTTGTCTTGCCTGGACGGCGCGTCTGTTGCCTGCGCCTGCGTCAGGTTTTGGCTCTGTACCGGCGGCACAAAATCCACGACAGCCTGTTTCGGCTTTTCTCTGTAGCGGGTTTTCACAAGAACGCTCGCCGGCCACTCTTCCGGCGGCAGGAGGATATTCAAATCCGTGCACAGGCAGCCAAAGCCGCGCATTGCCTGTCTGGGCCCCAGGCGCAGGATATTGCCTTGCATCTCTTTGCCCAGAACGTGCAGCGGTTCTTTCCAGCCTACGCCAAGACCCCGGCGCTGCCCTTCGGTATAGCGCCACAGGCCCTGGTGGCGACCAAGCTGTGTTCCATCAGTCAAAAGCATGGGGCCGGGGCCGGGCAGGGTTTTGCCGTAACGCCTGGCTAGCTCGGGGAGTATGGCGCGGTAGTCGTCTTGCGGCACAAAGCAGACTTCCTGACTCTCGCCCGGTTGGGGCGCGGTAAACCCATGGCGCTCAAGGACGGCCAGAACTTCGGGTTTTGTGATGCTTTCCAGCGGAAAACGGGCGCGGGCAAGGGCGGCAGGCGGGACCAGGGCAAGAAAATAGCTCTGGTCTTTATTGTGGTCCCCCCCCTGATAAAGGCAGGCGCGTGCGTTTTCAAAGGCAATGCCGGCATAATGCCCGGTTGCCAGGGTGTTTGCGCCAAGCCGCAGGGCTTCGTCAAGCAGGAGTCCGAATTTTATGGATGCGTTGCACAAGGCGCAGGGGTTTGGGGTAAGCCCCTCGGCATAGGCTGCGACAAAGGGCGCGATTACCTTTTCGGCAAACGCCTGCACGCAGTCAATGGCATGCAGGGGAACGGCAAGCCGGGTGCAGGCCGCTTCAAGGCTCTTGCGCATGGCTTCTGCGCGGCGGGCGCTTTCAGCGTTTTCAGGGGCCAGAAATATGCCGTGCAGGGCGATAACAGTATGCCCCTGCTCCTTGAGGCGCAAAAGGGCATACAGGCTGTCCGCGCCGCCGCTGACGGCAACGGCGACAGGGGCTGTTTTGCCGGGTGTCCTATGGGTAGCGGAGGGGGCCATGAGGTCCGCGTATTTATTGCAGCAGTAGGTTGCGAAGCTGCATGGGCGTATCCGCAAACGTCTGGCAGCCTTCTGCCCGCAGTTCTTCCCTGGTTCCGTAGCCAAAGGTTACTCCGATAAAGGGCACACCCGCTTCGCGCGCGCCTTCGGCGTCATAACGGGTATCGCCCACCATGACCGGCGCAGAGGCAGAGTCGGGAAAGGCGGTCAGAGCGCTTTCAATGATTGCCTTTTTGGCACTGCTTTTTTCAGTGCCGTCGCTGGCGTAAATACCCTGCAAAAAGGGGCGGAAGCCGAAATGGTCAGCCATGCGTTCGGCCAGGGTGCAATATTTGGAAGTGGCCAGGCATACGCACGTGTTTCTTTTTTGCAGCTCAGCCAGAAGGTCCATGATGCCCGGGTAGGGGGCCGCTTCCACGTAGCCCTTGACGTTGTAGTACTCCCGGTACAGACGAACCCCCTCTTCCGCTTGTTCGTCAGGCAGGTGCAAAAGGACAGACAGGGAATAGCGCAGCGGCGGGCCGATAAAAACCCTGCCGTCAAAGTTTGCGGGCAGGGTGACGCCCAGCTTGTCCAAGGCATGGCGCATACCGTTGATAATCCCCTCGCCGGACTGAAGCAGCGTTCCGTCCAGATCAAAAAGAACCATGCTGTAGCTCATGTGTACCTACGCGAAATAAGTGGCTTAGTCAGTGCTTCCTTAAGGAACCGCTGCTTCAATAAAAATGTATAGCAAAACAGCACAGCGCATATTGCTATAAAACCATATCTTCTCTCTCCAAACTTGTGACAATACTATCTAATTCTTTGCGTCCTTAATGGCTACAACTCTCAGGAAACGTATGGTCGCTGCAATCCGGGATGCAGCGACCATAAGGAACAGGTGCAACGGCGCAGGCCGCCTGCGCTTATAGTAAAAAGCGGGTACTTTGTGCGCGTGAAATCAGGACTCGCATGCAATCAGGACTGGGGGCCCTTGGCCTTGCGCCTTACGGGCGCCGCTTTGCGTGAAATAACCCGCGGGCTGCGGCTCACAGACTTGGCAGCGGCGCGGGTGGCCGCTTTGGCTTGGGGCAGGTCTCTTTTTCTCGGCAAAACCCGGGTGGCTGCTTCCGGACAAACATCGCCGCTGTGCAGCAGAGTGGACAGGGTTATGGAATCCAGCTCGCTTTCAAGGGTTTTGGAGACTTTCAACCAGGCCTTCCGGGTGACGCAGCCGTCTTTGCGCGGACAGTCGTTGGCATTTTCTCCACAGCAAACGGTCAGGGTAATGCCTCCTTCCATGAGTCGCACGACTTCGCCCAGGGTAATATCTTCCGCGGGACGGGCAAGGCGATGACCGCCGGCAGCGCCACGCACGCTTCGAGTAAAACCGCTTTGCTTGAGCGGCTTGAGAATTTGTTCGACGAACTGCACCGAAACGCCTGTATGCTGTGACAACGTGGCTGCGGACATGGGGGCTGCCCCCTTGTGGCGGGCAAGCTCCAACAGAATTCGAGAAGCATACCGTGAGCGTGCGGATAATTTCATGGAAACTCCTTTGCAAAACGGGAACGGCAGAATAAAAACTACAGTGACGCTGATGTGGATAATACGAGTAGGATTTCTTTTATACCTGCTTGATAAAAAATTCAAGTTCGTCAGTACAGAGAAAATTATCAAATTATTACTTCATATTTGTCATGGCCGTTCCGGCAGAAGCAAAAAAAACATCTAACCATGCAAAATAGCGCCATAATATTCTCCATGCCCAGTAGCGCAAAAAAGTAAAAAAAGCATGGTTATTTTTTATAAAACCGTATATGGTTTGACAGTATATGCATAGTAGCTCTTTGTAAGTGACTGCATGGGAAAACCGTTCCCGCACAGCGCTTCAACGCCGCGTTTGCATCTGATTCGTACCGATTGGAGTTAACCATGAAAATATTATCTTTTCAGGAAGCCCTCCTTCCGCCTGTAGGCATGGGGATTGACCTTGACGACAATGCCGCTGTTGAGCGTATTGGCGACAGAAGTATATATCTTGAAATTGCGCACTATTTTGGCTCACATATGCAACAATCACTCGCTTTTCTTGCGGAGGCTCTGGAAAAAGCTGACAGTGAAAATGCAACAAGGCTGGCGCATTCTCTGAAAGGGAATTGTGCAACTGTTGGGGCAGAAACAATGCGTTCGCGGTGCCATGCTTTGGAAAAGTTATGCCGCGACGGAAAACTGGATGAGGCCCAAAAGCTGTTCACCAATATTTCTCCCCACTTGTTGGAGCTTGGTGCTGCTTTGACTTCTCTTGAGTAAAATAAGGATCGTTATTTCCCTGCGCTCAGACCGGGGTTTTCTTCACCAATGGCAATATACAGGTTGGCCAGGGAAATGCCGTAATCCGCCCTGGCCCCGGCAAGGGAGGCCTCGGAAGCAGAGAGCTTGGCCTGGGCGTCAAGAACGTCTGTCATGGTGCCCACTTGTTGCCGGTAGCGGGCATCAGCCATCCGGTACGCTTCCCGCGCTTGCTCGACGGCTTTTTCCGCAACCCTGATCCGCTTGGCTGCTTCGGTCATGGCAAGCATACGTTCGGTTACAGAAAAGCCGATTTCCTGTTTCAGGTTGTCGGCTTCAGCCTTGACGCGTGACTGCTCATGCCCTGCCTGCCTGCTTTCGTGGACTGTTTTTCCCCATTCAAACACCGGCCATTCGGCTGAAAGACCGACGCTCCATTCGTTGAATTTGGTTCGCCTGTTGGGGCTGCCCGAAGCAGAGGCGTCGTTGCCGGTAGTTTCCCACGCGCCATAGGCGTTTACCTGGGGGTAAAAGCCCTGTTGGGCCAGGGTCCTGTCTTTTCCGGCGATGGCAACGGCTTTTTCAGCAATAATAATATCCGGGCGTTTGACGTAGGCCTGTTTCAAACAGGTATCCAGTGAGCGGCTAAAGGGAATATGGCGCAAAACGCCCAGAAATTCCGTGTCCGCGTCAATAGGCAGAAGCAAGAGGGTGTTCAGGCGTACCCGCTGGGTAACCAGGGCGTTTTCCACAACAAGCAGTGCGCTTTCAGCGGTAGAAACGTCCACTTCGGCCTGCAGAACGTCTATGCGCGGCGAAATTCCGGCTGAATAATAGGCTTCGCTGGAAGCCAGTTGGGAGCGCAAGCGTTCAACCGCGTCTTCGGCGCTTTTCAGGTCCTGCTTGGCTTGCAGATAAAGAATGAAGTTGGTCTGTACGGTGCGTATCAGTTCCAGCCGGGCCTGGCGCAGATTTTCCCTGGCGCTTTCTTCCTTGAGGGCGGCTTTTTGATATTCCGCAAGGGTGGCAAAGCCGGAAAAAACGTTTTGGGTAAGATAGGTACGCCAGGTAAACAGCTCTTTGTCCTGGGCACTGCCGGAGCTGCTTCTGCCGTGCTGCCTGCGGTCGTAATCATAGCCGGTTCCAAGCACAGGGCCAAAGGCGCTGCGCCTGGCGCTGGTGCCTGAGGCTGCGCCTTCGAGTCCGGCCTCTGCGGCCTTGACCGAAAAATTGCGCTCAAGGGCCAGCGTAACGGCCTCTTCAAGACTGAGCGACAAGGTGCCCTTTTTGCGAATTTCGCGCACGGCGAGCGAGGGACGGCCCTGCCTGGAGGATGCGGTTTCCGTCTTTGCCGGGGCGGGTGCGGCAGAGTGTTTTTGGGGAGATTGTTTTGCGGCAGATTGCCTGGGGGCGGGCTGTTTGGCGGCAGCTCGCTTCGCGGCGCTGTGCTTGGCGTTGGCTGCCGGACGCTTTTCTCCACTCTGTTTCGCTGCCGCATGCGCAGCAAAGCCGCCGGGCAGCAGAAGCGCGGCTGCGCAGAGGCAGATCAGGGCAAAACGGAAAAAAGTGAGCATTTGCAAAACATCCCAATATCTTGGTGCGAACAACACTCTACTGGCCGAGTATTGTAACCTTTTACCTACTGAGGAAGGAAAGCGCAAGGGCGGCCGCCTGGCGGGCACCGCCGGTGCGGGAATGCAGCCATGCTGCAAAGCGGCGGCGTATGGCTGATGCGGCCTGTTCGGGGGACGATTCCGTGCTGTGTTCCGGGTTTTGCGCAAGGCCTGCCCCTGTCAGGGCGTCAAGAAGCTTCGCGCCCAGTTCTTTTGCATTGTCGACGCGCCGGGCAAGCCCGAGGGTGAACAGCTCGTCGCCAACCCAGGAAAAATTGCTCAGGTGCGGCCCGACCAGGGGAATGACCCCTTTACCCAACGGCTCAAGAAAATTCTGTCCGCCCAGGGGAGCGAGGCTTCCCCCGACAAATACCGCGTCGGCTGCGGCATACAGGCGGGGCAGTTCGCCAAAGGTATCCCACAAAACCACGCCAAAGCCCTTGTCACCGGAATATATGCGTGTGTCGCATTTTTGCTGCGTGCGCCGGATGTAGGGAATGCCGTTCCTGCTGAGCGTTTGCTCCCAGACGTTTACCCGGTGCATGTGCCGGGGGGCCAGGGCCACAAGCAAGGGACCGGACGCTGCGGACCTGCTCGCATGGGTTTGCAGGAAGCTTGCCACCGTCAGCATGTCCTGTTCTTCTTCCTCGCGTACGGAGGCAAGCGCCGCCACCCGGCACTGCGACGGCAACAGGGCGGCCTCGCGGGCAAGGGGGCGCGTGTCATGCCCGTCCGCTTGCAGAGCTGCTGCGGTTACGTCAAATTTGATGTTGGGCATCACACCGACAACATCATTCCCCAGGTTGAACACCTCGGAAAAGCGTTTTGCGTCATCTTCGGCAATCGCCAGAACCGCTGCCGGAGCCAGTGCGGCCCATAGTTTGCGGGTAAGAAAATAGGCCTTACGGCTTTTCTCTGTCATTCGGGCGTTCAGCACGATTACCGGGATTCCCGCCTCTTTGGCGGCGGTCAGCAGGCCCGGCCACAATTCTGTTTCCAGAAGGATAATAAGTTCAGGCGCGGCAAGGCGAAGCGCTTTTCGCATCAGGTCCGGCCTGTCCAGAGGAAAATATTCGGGCACAAGGCGCAGAGATGAAGGGGCGGCTCCTGTCGGCACAGGGATGCTGTGCAAGACATCAAGCCCTTGCCGGGTACAGGTGGTGCAGAGCAGGGAAAGGCCGTGGCCGGAAAAGTCCGGTTCGTTTTGAAAGGCCTTTGCCAGTTCAGGCAAAAAGCTTTGCACAAGACGGGCTTCACCGCCGGAAGCGGCTTGAATCCATATCCGGTGGTGCGGCGAATCTGTCGGGGGGGAGGGCGCGTGTATACCTGCCGATACCCAGTCGCCCGGTAACCAGTCATTTGGCACCAGACGCCGGTCAAAACCTTCTTTCAGGCGTTTGTGCCGTCTTAGCAGCGGCTTTGCCGCATGCCACAGGCCGCAGTACGCGCCAAGGAGTATGCCTTGCAGGGCCATGGGAATTACCGCAGCATGTTGCCGATGCGGTCCCATTTTACGTCCACAAATTCCGTACTGGACCAATAAATGAACCAGGCCTTGCCGTGGATGCTCTCTTTGTCCACAACGCCCCAGAAGCGCGAGTCGTGCGACTGGTCACGGTTGTCGCCCAGCACAAATACGGTTCCGGGCGGCACAGTCATGGGCTTCATGTTGTCGCTGCGCGGGTTGGCGTAGGTTTCTCTGTGGATAACGTAGGGTTCGTCCACTTTTTCGCCGTTGCGGTACAGGTCTTTGTTACGAATTTCCACCACATCGCCGGGCAGGCCGACAACGCGCTTGATAAAGTCCTGGCTCTTGTTTTCCGGGTAAGGAAAAACAATGATATCCCCTATCTCCGGCTCACCTGTGGACAAGATTTCTTTTTCAATAAAGGGCAGATGAATGCCGTAACTGAACTTGGTGACAAAAAGCCGGTCGCCCACTTGCAGGGTGTTGAGCATGGATTCTGAAGGAATCACATAGGGCTGAATGATAAAAGAGCGGATAATGACCACAATGACCAATGCCGCGAACAGCATTTTAATAAGGTCGACAAATGTTTGCATCGGGCTCTGGTACAAGGTTTCGGGCATTAGTCATCTCCTACCTGTAGCGCGGCGAGAAAGGCTTCCTGCGGCAACTCAACATTGCCCATGCGCTTCATGCGCTTTTTGCCTTCCTTTTGTTTTTCAAGCAGCTTGCGTTTGCGTGTGATGTCACCGCCGTAGCACTTGGCGGTAACGTTCTTGCCCATGGGG
Organism: Desulfovibrio sp. OttesenSCG-928-G15; assembly: GCA_030266525.1. The sequence continues at coordinate 12,564 of JAJDIC010000005.1, forward strand.
GCGTTGCGCTCCCTGGCAATGACCTTATTGCCGATGGCGGCCTGGATGATAACTTCAAAAAGCTGCCGCGGAATGGTTCGCTTGAGCTTCAGGGCAACGGCCCTGCCGTGGTGGTAGGCCTTGTCCTTGTGTACAATAACCGCCAGGGCATCCACCGGGTCGCCGTTGATCATCATGTCCAGCTTGACCAGGTCGGCCTGCCGGTAGTCAATGAACTCATAATCCATGGAGGCGTAGCCCTTGGTGGTGGATTTGAGCCTGTCAAAGAAGTCGTACACAATTTCCGCAAAGGGCAGTTCATAGGTAATGATTACCCGGTTGCTGGTAAGGTAGCGCATGTCCTTTTGCAAACCGCGCTTTTCTTCGCACAGTTTGAATACGTTTCCCACATACTCGCTGGGAACGTGAATTTCCATGCGTACATACGGCTCGCGAAATTCGGCAATCCGTCCGGGGTCCGGCAGTTTGGCCGGGTTGTCAATGTACAGGGTGGTCCCGTTTGTGGTGTCCACTTCATACACAACCGAAGGCGCGGTGGCGATAAGCTCTACCTGAAACTCGCGTTCAAGGCGCTCCTGAATAATTTCCATATGCAAAAGGCCAAGAAAGCCACAACGGAAGCCAAAGCCAAGAGCCTGAGAGGTTTCCGGCTCCCAGGAAAAGGCAGCGTCATTCAGCTGGAGCTTTTCCAGAGCATATTTCAGGGCTTCATAGTCGGCGCTGTCGGTCGGGTACAGGCCGCAAAAAACCATGGGCTTCACTTCCTTGAAGCCGGGAACGGGAACCTCGGCCGGGCGTTCGGCGTGGGTAATGGTGTCGCCCACTCTGGCGTCGCCCAGTTCCTTGATATTGGCGCATAAAAAACCGACTTCCCCGGCGCTGAACGAGGGCAGGTCAACCGGTTCCGGGGAAAATGCCCCCAGACGGATAACTTCGTACTCAACCCCGGTGGAGAAAAGGCGAATGCGGTCGCCCTTTGTGATTGTGCCGTCCACTACCTTGAAGAGTACGATAACGCCCTGGTAGGTGTCGTACCAGGAGTCGAAAATCAGGGCCTTAAGCGGGGCTTCCCGGTCGCCCCCCGGAGCGGGAAGGCGCTCAACAATGGCTTCCAGCACCGCTTCCACGCCCATGCCGGTTTTGGCGCTGATGGGCAGGGCATGTTCGCAGTCAAGGCCGATGCCTTCCTCGATTTCTTCCTTCACCCGGTCCGGGTCGGCGCTGGCAAGGTCTATTTTATTGAGAATCGGGATAACTTCCAGGTCGTTGTCCAGGGCCAGATACACGTTGGCAAGGGTTTGCGCCTCAACCCCCTGGGACGCGTCCACAACAAGGAGCGCGCCTTCACACGCGGTAAGCGAGCGGGAAACTTCGTAGTTAAAGTCAACGTGACCGGGAGTGTCGATAAGATTGAGAATATATTGCCGCCCGTTTGCCGAGGTATAGGGAATACGCACGGTCTGGGCCTTGATGGTAATGCCGCGCTCCCGCTCAAGCTCCATACGATCAAGGTATTGATCGCGCTTTTCACGGTCGGAGACGAGCCCGGTTTTTTCCAGTATCCTGTCGGCCAGGGTAGATTTGCCGTGGTCAATATGGGCAATGATACTGAAGTTGCGAATGTCTTCCTGCCTGGACATGGAAATTCCTTACTACTGTACGTGGACGGGAAAACCCGCGCTGTCTCGGAACAGCCGGAACACATGGGGCATACCGAGGCCGGGGGAGTATAGGCGATGAACAAAAGAAAGTCCAGAAGGGAAACGCCTTGCGGCTCAGGGGGATGGAGCATTTTCAAAAAATGAAAACGCTCCAGCGGTCGGCAACGCAGACAAAAGCTGCCTACTTTTTCTTCTTCAAGTCCAGGGCCATTTCAACGGCTTCTTCAAAAAGTTCGCGGGATACGGCACCCCGGATCAGCAGGTCGTTTACCAGAAAATAGGGAGTGCCTGAAATACCCAGGCCGTCCGCTTCTTCCCTGTCTGCGTCAAGGCGGCTTTGCACTGCTTCTGATTCCGCTTTGGCGGCAAGAGCTTTCTGGTCCAGGCCTGTGTCAGCGCAGAGTCTTTTCACAAAGGCGTCCTGGTTGTGCTCAAAGTCGGCTATGCCGTCAAAAAGGGCGTCAAAAACTTTCCAGCCCTTTTGTGGATCCAGCATGAAGGCGGCGGTGGAAAGTTTGGCCGCGGCCTGTGATTCGGGGGTGTCTTTGGGCAGCGGCTTGAAGGTAACCCGAACGTTGGCACCGTATTTTTTCAAAATCTGCACGATAACATATTCTGCCTGGCGACAGTAGGGGCAGGTAAAGTCGGAATAACTGACAATGGTTACCGGGGCTTTTTGCCCGCCGCGAAAGGCCCTTTGCTTGAGATCCGGCTTTTTCGGTGTCTGGGTGTCCTGCCGCCACTGGGCGACCATGGCTTTTCTTTTGCGCAGCGCATTGCCTTGCTGGGCAATGTCCAGCACGTCTTCACTACGTTCTTTCAGCACTTCAAGAATGATGTCCGGGTCTTCGGCCAGCACTTCACGCAAAACCGCGCGAAACTCTTCCTTGTCAATGGCACCCTTTTGCGCCGCGCAGGAAACCGTGGGCAGCAGAAGCATCAGCGCCATAACCAGCAGGGATGCAAAGCGCCAGGGCCGTCTGCCCTCATATATGGTGGACATCATAATTCTCCTGATGGCAAAACTTTCAATTCTGTATCGTATACCCTTTGAGCAGCACCCGGCGCTCTCAAAAAAAATAGCGAAGCAGGGCAACCATGACCATGCCGGCGGCAACTGTACCAAAAAAACTTTTGGTGAGCCAGCCAACGATAACCGTAGGCACGGCAGCCATAAGGAAGACGTTTTCGCTGGAAAAAAAGAAGGTCTTTTCAGGCCCGGGCCGCAAAAACAGCTCCGGGGCGAGCAGGGCGGCCAATACGGCCGGAGGGACCATTTCCAGCCAGCGCATCAGGAGCGGGTTTATTTCCCGAGATGAAAGCACCATCAGCGGCAAAGCCCTTGGTATGTATGTTACCAGGGCCATTCCGGCAATCAGGACAAGCTGATCAGGCGGCAGCAGGGAAGAAAGCGTCAGCTCAGGCATGGGGCTGCTCCTGCGCATTGCTCCCGCGGCGGGCGTCTTGCCGGGCATTGCCCATGGGCATATACGCGGCCAGTGTGGCGGCAGCCACGGTTGCCAGCATGACATTCCATTGTCCGGCCCCGAGCACTGCAAACATCAGGGAAAAGGCCGCCCCCATGCAAATGGCCAGAAGGCGGCGTGGTATATAAATGTGTGGTAAAATCAGGGCGATGAACATGCCCGGCAACGCAAAATCCAGCCCGAAAGGCTTCACGTCGCCAATGGCTGAGTCAAAAAGCGCCCCTGCAACGCCGCCGATTACCCAGCCTGCGTGGGCAAAGGTGTTCAGGCCGAGCACCACGTTTTTGTTTGCCCCGTGCGAGCAGAAGCGGCCCAGGTTGGCGGCGAAGGTCTCATCCGTCATTTCAAAGGAAAACCAGGCCTGCCGGGGCTTTGACCAGGCGCGTAAATAGGGGGTAAGCGCGGCAGACATGAGCAAATGACGCAGGTTGACCACAAAGGTGGTCAGCACTATTCCCGCCGTGCCTGTTCCGGCGGCAAGAAGCCCGGCTGCAATAAGCTGGGCGGAACCGGCGTAGACGCAATACGACATCAGCCCGACAGTCAGCGGGGTCATGCCTGCCTGCATGGCAAGCACGCCAAAAGCAAAGCCCACCGGCAGATAGCCGAGAACAACCGGCAATGCGAGCCGGACTCCTGTTAAAAACTCACCCATGGCGCAGTATCCTTGTCCGCCCGTACATCTGCGCTTGTGTCCTTCAACCGTGCAGAAGCATGGCGGAAGCGGGAAATATGCCCCTCCCGCGAAAGAAAAACAAGAGGAAAAACGGGTTTTACCGTGTGTTGCCACTTGCGTTGCCTGTTACGGTGCCGCTTGTGTTGCCCGTTACGCCGCGCAAGGCTCTCTTGAATATTGGCGGCAACTTGCGTAATAGCACTTCTGACTACACAAACGAGTACAACCTTGCAGAGGGGCTTTTTTATGCAACATATAGTCTATTATATTGAAGGCGACGGAATAGGCCCGGAAGTCTGGCAGGCAACGCGCCCGGTTCTGGAAGCTGCGGTGTCCGCCTCCGGAGAAAAAGGGCGGGCCCTGGTCTGGCAGGAGCTTCTTGCCGGGGAAAAAGCCCTTGCAGAAACCGGCACCCTGCTGCCGGAAGAAACGCTTGCCGCCCTCAAAGGAGCTTCTCTGGCCATAAAAGGCCCTTTGTCCACTCCGGTTGGCAAGGGCTTTCGCAGCCTTAACGTTACCTTGCGCCAGACCCTGGACCTGTATGCCTGCATCCGGCCTGTGCGTCATTTTCCCGGTGTGGTTTCGCCCCTGAAACGGCCCGAAGATGTGGATATGGTCATCTTTCGCGAAAATACGGAAGATCTGTACATGGGCATCGAATACCAGAGCGGTTCCAAAGAGGCAGAAAAGCTGCTCTCTTTCCTGCGCGACTCCATGGGTATAAAAATCAGCCCGGAAGCCGGAATAGGCCTGAAACCCATGACGGAAAAAGGTTCAAAACGCCTGGTGCGCAAGGCCATTGAATATGCCAGAGATCGGGGAAGGCCAAGCGTGACCCTGATGCACAAGGGCAATATCATGAAATTTACGGAAGGCGCATTCCGGGGCTGGGGCTACGAAGTGGCCCGTGAGGAATATGCGGACGTATGCTCCTTTGAAGACGCGCCAAAGCCCGGTACCGTGCTGGTAAAAGACCGCATAGCCGATGCCCTGTTCCAGGAAGTGCTGTTGCACCCCAAAGATTACAGCGTCATCGCCACGCCCAACCTGAACGGCGACTATATTTCCGACGCCCTCGCAGCCCAGGTGGGCGGCCTCGGCATGGCACCCGGACTGAATATGTCAGACTCACTCGCCTTTTTCGAGGCTACCCACGGCACAGCGCCAAACATTGCCGGAAAAGACAAGGCCAACCCTTGCAGCCTGATCCTCTCCGGAGCGATGATGCTGGAACATATGGGCCTTGGCGACGCGGCAGAGCGCATTCACAGGGCTTTGCACACCCTGCTGGAAGCGAAAACCGTTACCGGCGACCTCGCGGCCCAGATGGAGGGCGGCAAGGAAGTGGGGTGCAGGCGCTTCGCAGAGTTGATGGTGGAAGAGATAGTCCGCTAGCCGTTTTCAGCCTGCCAGCAAGGATTGCCGCCAAAAAATCGCCAACAAAGATGTCGCGCAGCCCACACCCCTTTGAGCCTGACTGAAAAAAAGCCCCGCAAGCATGGCAAGCGGGGCCAAGGCCAAAGCCGGAGGGGAAACGCGACGCGTTTTCCCCTAGTAGGAACTTTCAGTTGGCAGACCCGGATCCGGCATACGCATTTGCTGGTCTTGTCTGGGCGGATCGTAGTCGTTGTCCGCATTGTTTTTTGCGCAGCCCAGTGCTGCTAGGCTGAACGCTACAAGCAGGCAAAGGCACAGTGCGCGTATGTTGAAAACCATGGCAACCCTCCGCAGGAAAAGCGTATATAACGTAGTCAAGAATACTCCGGAACAGCCCGACGCACTCCATAATTCCCTATGAATCATGCATAAACACACTATGATAGCATTGCCCCAAAAGCAAGATGAAGATTGCCCGCAAACAGGTGCGGCGTATCTTGCCTTTGCCGGGTATGAGCATGTGCTGGAACAGGAGTTGGCCCACAGGGGGCTTGCGCCGGTTTTTCGGCGCGACCGCCTTTTCGGCACCCGCCAGCCGCCGCGCAAGCTTGTCTGGGCGCAAAATACCTGGCTGGAACCGCTTTTTTTGCCCATTACCTCCATTTCCGACGGGGCGCGTCAGTTAAAGGCTTTACAGCGCAACTGGGCTTTATACGCCACCACTTCCGCCCGCCGGGGCGTACTCATTCATGAGGCCTTGCCAAAAGTTTCCGCAAAGCCTCTTGTTTTCGGTGATTCTGTTCCTGACGCGCCGCTCGGCTCTTTTACCTTGTGGAACAACGGCTGTATTCTTGCTTCACCACGTTGTTCCAGCCCTTTTGTCAATGGCGAAGTCAACTTTGTGGAAGACAGGCAGGGGCCGCCCAACAGGGCCTACCTCAAAATTTGGGAAGCGCTGACCCGCATCGGCAAAATGCCCGGCCCGAAGGATTTGTGTCTGGATCTTGGCGGTTCGCCCGGGGGCTGGTCCTGGGTGCTGGCATCGCTCGGCGCAAGAGTTTTTTGCATTGACAAAGCCCCGCTTGCGCCGAATGTGGCTCGTAACCCTTTGGTGGAAAGTTGCATTGGTAGCGCTTTTGCCCTTACGCCACAAATGGCCGAAGGCTGCTCCTGGCTGTTTTGCGACGTGGCCTGCTACCCGGAGAAACTGTATAAAACCGTATTGCAGTGGATAGACAGTGGTGTACAGATCAATATGGTATGTACAGTAAAATTTACAGGGGCAACGGATTTTGCCATTACAGACAGCTTTGCCCGACTGCCCGGAAGCGATTGTGTGCACCTGTTTTTCAATAAACACGAAATTACGTGGATCCGACTTGTCAACCAATGAAAAAATAGATAAACATGAAAGAAGTTACATCCGAACTGCGTTGTATTTTCCGAATTTCCGTCAACCTCAACCCTACACAGTGTAATACTGTAGTTTTTTCGTCAGTGTTTGCATATTTTATGTAATTGTCCCCTTTGTAACATGCCCTGTGTAGAGTTTGACAGGCGCATATGTATCTTTATTTATTGTGTAAGGAGTGTCTTATGGAAGAGTATATCAAGCAGGCCCTTGAAATAGTTAAAGCCCAGGCCGGCTTCAGGACAATGACCGAAGACGAGATCAGCTCCATGGTCAAAACCGTGGCCGGGGCTATCCATCAGCTCATGTCGCCTGACAGCCAGCACCAGGTTTTTGCCGCCCAAAGCGGCGCAAAGCAAATTTCCGAAAGGTCCATCACTTGCCTTGAGTGTGGCAAGTCGTTTAAGCTGCTTACCCGGCGACACTTGCTGTCCCACGGTATTTCAGCAGACGAATACAGGGAAAAATGGGGTTACGCCAAAGACGCGCCCCTTGTATGTAAAGCGCTGCAACGTGAACGCCGCAAGAAAATGCGGGATATGAAATTATGGGAAAAGAGACGCAAAGCAGTGTAACAAAAGGCCCGGCTGTCGCCGGGCCTTTTTCTCCCGCGCCCTCTCTTGATTTCATGGCTCTTGGCTCTTTGGTCGGAGCCATGTTTTTATGGAGCGGCACGTTTATCGCCATCAAGGCCTCACTGGAATATTTTCATCCGGTGGTGCTCATGTTTTTACGCATGACTTGCAGTTCGCTGTGCATGCTTCCCCTTCTGCGCGGCTGGGCGCTTAGAACGCGCTACACCCGGGGAGATTGGCGCGTCATCCTTTTGCTGATCATCGCCGAACCCTGTCTGTATTTCATATTCGAAGGCTATGCCTTGCGCTACACCACGGCCTCGCAGGCCGGGCTGGTTACGGCCCTTTTGCCGCTGCTTGTCGGGGTAAGCGCGTTTCTTGTGCTCAAAGAGCGGCTTTGCGCCAAGGTTTGGACCGGCTTTGTGCTTGCCGTGCTGGGGGTGCTGCTGTTGACCCTGGCCGGGGAAGAAACGGAAACCGCACCAAACCCCGTGCTTGGCAACCTGCTGGAGCTTTGCGCCATGTCTGTGGCTTGTGTGTACACCCTGTGCGTGCGCAAGCTGCCTTTGTATTCGCCCTTTTTCATCACAGCCATGCAATCAGTGGGCGGCATGGTTTTTTTCGCTACGCTCAGCTTTTTCGGGCCGTTTGCCTTTCCGGCCGAGTTACCGCCGCTACAGGTGCTTTTTGCGGTGCTTTTCCTGTCCTTTGCCTCAATTGTGGCATACGGGCTGTATAATACCGGTATTGCCCGCATAGGCGCGGGCCGGGCCGCAGCCATGACCAGCCTTATTCCCGCGCTCACCCTGCTGATGGGCATTCTTTTTCTTGGCGAAAGCCTTACCCCGGCCCAGTGTCTGGCCCTTGTTCCCTTGTGTGCCGGGGTGATATTGAGCCAGGCTTCGCGCTAGAGAATGTAGGAGGGAGTGTACTGTTATGGTACCCGACTGGAGAAAAAAGGGCCGGGTGACGCGAAAATTGGGCAAAAGATGTATTGAGAAACAGCCCCTAAGCGAAAACCGGGGCAACAGCTTGCTTGCGCCCCGTATATCCATCTGGTATAAAGAAACGCTTTTTCATGGCGCTGGCATTGCTCACAACCCAGTAAAACGAGGTGCTTTCATGGCTTGTAGAACGCTCATTCTTTCTCTGGTCGCCCTGCTGCTCACCGCGACAACCGCGCTTGCGGCAGACAAATACATCAACGGCATTGACGCCAACTACCCGCCTTTTGCCTTTATTGACAAAAGCGGCAAGCCCACAGGCTTTGACGTTGAGTCCATGGACTGGATCGCCAAGAAAATGGGCTTTGAGGTGGAACACCGCCCCATGGATTGGGACGGCATTATTCCCAGCCTTCTGGCCAAAAAGATTGACATGGTCTGCTCCGGCATGAGCATTTCGCCCGAGCGCAAGGAGCGGGTCAACTTTTCCGCCCCGTACTGGAATATCCGCAAGTACCTTCTTGTCCACCAGGACAGCACCCTGACCAAGGAAGACCTGCTTACCGGCAAGAAAAACCTGGGCGTGCAGGCCGGCACCAACGAAGCGGAACTGCTCAAGCAGAACGCGGAAAAGGAAGGCTGGAACTATACCCTCAAATTTTACGAGTCTCCTCCCCTGGCCATTGAAGACCTGGTTAACGGTCGCGTTGACGGCTGCGCCATTGACTCTGCCCCGGCGGATGAAGCCATGAACAAGGGCAAAAAGCCGGTCAAGATTGCCGGTGAATTTGCCGATCCGGATGATTTTGGCGTTGCAGTACGCAAGGAAGATGACGAACTGCGCAAAAAAATCAACGAAGGCTACCAACATCTCAAGGGTGACCCCTTCTGGCAGGAACTGCAAGACAAATACATCAATGTGAAGCAATAAGCTTTTCATTACCCGGCAACGCCCCGCGCTACGCAGTCGCGTGCGCGGGGCGATTTGCCCTGCTTAGACCAACCGCGCCGTAAAGCGCCCAACCGCACCATTGCCATGTCGGACAGTATTTTTACCTCCATGAATGACAGCCTGTTGACCGTTTTTGGCGCCATGCCGTGGATTCTCAGCGGCGCGGGCATAACCATCGGCACTGTGGTCGTTGCCATGCTGCTCGGCCTTGTGTTCGGCATTCCCATGGCTGTCGCGCAGGTGTATGGGCGGCCCTTTGTCCGGCGTATGGTGGGTATATATGTCTGGTTTTTCCGTGGCGTACCCATTCTTGTGCTGCTCTATCTTTTTTATTTCGGCCTGGTGTACCAGCTGAACCCGCTGGAAATTTCCCTTTTCGGCAACACCTGGACCATGAATTTTGACCTTTCGCCCTTTACTGCCTCGTGCATTGTGCTTGGCCTTACCAGCTCTGCCTACCAGAGCCAGATTTTCCGGGGAGCCATCAATTCGCTCCCGGCGGGGCAGCTCAAGGCGGCAAAGGCCCTTGGCATGAGCAACACCGCGTCCATTATCTGGATAATTCTGCCCCAGGCCTTGCGCCTTTCCATACCCGGCTGGTCAAACGAATATTCCATTCTGCTCAAGGATTCGGCCCTTGTTTCCGTGCTCGGCACCATGGAACTTATGTCGCGCACAAAGGCCATTGCCACCAGTACCGCAGAATACACCGCTTTTTACGTAATGGCGGCCATTGTATATTTCATCATCACCTTTATCGGGGTGAGAGGCCTGAAAAGCGCGGAAAAGGCCATCCGGATACCGGGTTACACGCACCTGTAGTGCGGCGTTCCCATGCAGCTCAGGGTGTCGGCTGCCTTGTCGAAACCCTGTCGCCAGCATGCGCACAGGCAAATACCAATCCGGGCAACCCCAAGAATTGCATGTAATTTATTAGACAGGCGTGACAAAAAACATGAGCAACATAGCCCCCACTCCCGTTCTTGAAGCCAGAAATATTTCCAAGTCCATTGGCGGGAAGCCCATTCTCACTGATGTCTCCCTGGCTGTGAACAAGGGCGAGATGAAAGTGCTCATCGGCCCTTCCGGGGCGGGTAAAAGCACGTTTTTGCAATGTATCAACTACCTCATAGCGCCGGATAAGGGCTGTATCTGTTTGAACGGCACGGAAGTAACGCCTTCCAACAAGCAGGAGCTGTATGGGCTCAGGGAACGGGTCGGTATGATTTTTCAGGACTTCAACCTGTTTGATCACCTGACCGCGCAGGAAAACGTGAGCATCGCCCTGACCAAGGTGAAGGGTATGAGCAAGCGCGACGCAGCGCTTCGGGCTACCATGGAGCTTGAGCGCGTTGGCCTGGCAAGGCGGGCGGCCCTGTACCCGGCGGAACTTTCCGGCGGGCAGAAGCAGCGGGTGGCCATTGCCAGGGCGCTGGCCATGGACCCGGAAGTCATTTTGCTGGACGAGCCAACCTCTGCCCTGGACCCGGAGCTTGTCGGCGAAGTGCTGGCCGCTATTCGCGAGCTTGCCTCCGGCGGCATGACCATGGTTATGGCAACACACCAGATGGATTTTGCCAAGGCGCTGGCCACAGAAATCCTGTTCATGGAGCGGGGCGTCATTATTGAACAGGGTGCGCCGCATGCGTTGCTTGCGCCCGGTTCTGCCACGCGCACGGCCCGCTTTTTCGCCAAACTGGTTTCCGAGGAGCGCAAGTGCTGAGCGCGGAAATGTTTTTCAACCGGGTTCTTCCAGCGCTCAATGAAGGGCTGGTGTACAGCCTGTCATTGATCATCCCCTCGGCTATTATCGGCTTTGGCGGCGGGGTGCTCATAGGCGCACTGCGGGTGTATGGCGCAAAAGGCGTGCGCCGCCTGATGGATTTTTACGTCAGCGTAATCCGGGGCGTACCCCTTATTTTGCAACTGTACTTTTTATATTATGCGCTGCCCAAGTGGGGAGTGCGTTTTTCACCTTATGAGGCGGCGGTTCTCGGCTTTATTCTGTGCAGTTCCGCCTATCATTCGGAATACATCCGGGGCGCACTGCTCTCCATCCGGGAGGGGCAGATGAAAGCCGCGTATTCTCTGGGCTTTTCAACCTTCGCAACCGTGGTTCATGTGGTCATTCCCCAGGCCATACGCCGCGCCCTGCCCGGTTGCGGCAACGAAATCATTTATCTCATCAAATACTCATCGCTGGCCTATGTGCTGACCTTCATAGAACTGACCGGACAGGCAAAGGAGCTGGCGGCCCGCTCTTTCCACTATATCGAAGTGTTTTTTGCCGCAGGCATGTACTATCTGGCCCTGACCACGCTGGCTACCTTGCTGCTTCGCTGGATTGAAAAGCGCACGTATATCCCGGGCTTTGGTCAGCCCAAATAGGCAAGCGCTGATTTTTTCCCTGGGTACCGATGCGGCAGAACGCCGGAAATGGCTTCAGGCCCTTGTTTCGCTTTATAAAATTGTATATGCTGTATACTTGCAACATGCCCGAAAACAGCAGCAGGAGGCACCATGCTCGTTCAAGAATGGATGACCAAGGATGTGATTACCATTACGGCTGAAACATCCATGATGAAGGCTTCGCGCTTGATGAAGGATAAAAAAATCCGCCGCCTTCCCGTTGTTGACGAAGAAAAACGCGTCATCGGCATCATTTCCGATCGCGATGTGAAAGATGCTTCCCCTTCCAAGGCCACAACGCTGGATATGCACGAGCTGTACTATTTGCTCTCCGAGTTGAAGGTCAAGGATATCATGACCAAAAACCCGGTGTGCGCCAAACCCGGCGACTCTGTGGAAGTTGTGTCGCTAATCCTGATGGAGCGCGGCTTCGGCGGCATGCCGGTGGTGGATGATGACAACAAGATACTCGGTATCATCACCGGCGATGACATTTTTCACGTTCTCGTGGCCATTACCGGCGTTAAGAGCGGCGGCATGCAGTTTGCGTTTGAGCTTTCCACTACGCCGGGCTCCTTGCGCCCGGTGCTGGACGCGCTTCGCGAGTACAGCGCGGGCATTGTTTCCGTTCTTACCTCGCAAGACTCGGCTGACGCCCCGACCCGCCGGGTGTATATTCGTATCCGGCCCATGGAAGCGGACAAGGCCGCAACACTTGTGGAACACATGAAAACGGGTTTCACCTCTCTTCTGTATTGGGAGCCAGGCTATAAAGGCAATACCGAGTAATGTTCTTTTTGCCGCGCACGGGCTTTACCTGCTCTGGCAGGGCCTGCTTTGGAAACACACGTTGCGCGCTGTCTTTTGAGGAACAGAAAAAATAGCATTGCTCCGCTTGATATTTTTAATGGCTTGAGGTAATGTTTGCCTCGTTGCCAAAAAAAACAAGCAGCCCAGCTGTTTGATGTGCTTAAGCGGGACTTGTCCCACGACGTTTTGGTTTACACCATGCACCGCTAGAACAGTCCAAGGAGGACACGATGGCTGAAGTAAGCTACAAGGGCAAAACCTTTGAGGTTGATGAAGACGGTTTCCTGCTGCGTTTTGACGACTGGAGCCCTGAGTGGATGGATTATGTGAAGGACTCCGAAGGCATTACGGAAATCACTGCTGACCACCAGAAGGTTCTTGACTTCCTGCAGGACTACTACAAAAAGAACGGCATCGCTCCCATGGTGCGCATCCTTTCCAAGAACACCGGCTACAAGCTGAAAGAAGTGTACGAACTCTTCCCCTCCGGACCGGGTAAAGGCGCCTGTAAAATGGCCGGCCTTCCCAAGCCCACCGGTTGCGTGTAAGACCAACACGTCATTCACGTACCGGCAACGGTGAATTCAAGTGCCTCCTACGGGAGGCACTTTTTCATTTTCAGTAACAGCCCCAGGATACATCGTTTGCCCTCTGCCCGCGTCAGGAAGCCTTTTTTATTCCGGTCATGGACGATAAGAGTCCGCTCCCTTCATAAAAAAGACATTCTTCCTTGGCGGAAAACAAAATATGTATCCGAAAACAGCCACTGCGCCGGTTGATTTTTGCCTTGTCATACCTATTTGTTCATATCCTTTGTTGTTGCCGCAGGAGAAATACATGCCGTCCCTTCCCGATTTGCGTCATCCGAAGATAGTGTCCCGCGATGCGTTGGCCCCGCTTCTTGCTGCCTTGCAGAAAGAGGGCAAGCGTATTGTGTTTACCAACGGCTGTTTTGATATTGTGCATCCCGGTCATGTGGACCTCTTGCAACGCGCTGCGGCGTTTGGCGATGTGCTTGTGCTTGGCCTGAACACAGATGCATCGGTGCAACGGCTGGGCAAGGCTCCAGACAGGCCGATTAACCCCCTGCCTGTGCGGGCCTTTGTACTGGCTCACCTTGCCAGCGTGGATTTTGTCTGCCCCTTTGATGAAGACACCCCTTACGAACTTGTCAAGGCCCTGCAGCCGGATGTTCTGGTCAAGGGGGGTGATTGGGCGGCTGATCGTATTGTCGGCAAGGATATTGTGGAAGCGCGGGGAGGGCAAATTTACTCGCTGCCCCTGATACAGGGGTTTTCAACGACCGATCTTGTTGCCAAAATTCGCGGTAATTCGTAGTGTAAACGCCACCGAACACATTTTGCTCAAGCAATACAGGAGTTCCTTTTATGGCATGTTTTCCTTATACGGTTTCCCAGTTTCTTTGCTCCGGTTTTTGTGTTCTGCTGTTGGGCGTTTTTCTTTTTCCCGCAGCAGCCAACGCCTTTACCCCTACTCCGTCCCAGCCGGAGAAGGTCATTTTTTACCCTGACGAGGTGGAGCTGTTTGTTTCGGAACAAATCAGCCCGGTAGATTTGCCTACAGGCGGCCGAGGTTTTCTCATTCCGGTTCCGGCAAACGTGCGCAAGGAGAGCTTTCTGGTTTCCATTGGCGACAACGCCCAAAGCGGCCTGTTCTGGCTGGACCGGGAAGAGCGGGCCTCTATACTTTCCCGGTACAGCACCATACCCATTCCCGGTAACGCCACCTTGCCGGAGAGCGAGCCTTCTCCGGAGCGCAAGGCCATGCTGGAGAAGTTGATTGGCCTTGAGCTTGAAATGTCCACTGCGTCCGGCGCCCTTGCCGCGGCAGACGCCCGGCTGCGCCTGTGGAACCAGAGCCTGGATATTTTCACTAACGACGACAGTGGAAAAAAGCCTTCTCCCGCGCTCAGTTTTGCCGATGAAGCGGCCAAACTGGACCTTTCCCTGACCAAGCAACTGCCGGACATATATGCCGAGCGTGAAAAGCAGCAACGCCGGGTGAATGACGTGACCATACGCCTGAACCGGGCCATGAAAGACTTGCGCGACTATGACCAGAAGTTCGGTTGCGAAGTGGCGGCAATTCCCTTTGAAAACGGCTCCGGGGAAACGCAAAAAGTGCAATACAATTACGTTATCCCCGCATCATGCAACATCAGCTACCGCCTCAACGCCCTGCCGGAGCAAAACGCGCTGCTTATCGATCAGGACGCAACCGTAACCCAGCGTTCGGGCTTCCAGTGGACCAATGCGGAGGTGTTCATTTCCACTCTGCGGCGCGACCGTTCCCTGCAACCCCGAAACACCCGCCCCTGGTCCATAGAATTTGTCAGCAGCGTCAGGCCGGGTATGCCGGCAGGCGCAGCCATGTATGCCGAAGAGGCTCCGCCCGCCATGCCCATGCAAAAGGCCGTACGCAGCGCTTCCATGACAAACATGGCTATGAACGACATGGTCATGTCCGAAGATATGGCCATGCCCGCCGCTGCTCCGGCGCGCCCCCGGCAGGAGGAAAGAAGCACGTTCCGCATTTGGAGCCTTGGCAAAAAGCGCATTGAAGACAAAGCCCCGGTACGGTTGAGCCTTGCCTCGGACTCGGTTCCGGTCACTTACGCCTACATGCTTCGTCCGGACGCCAACCCCAAGGGTTTTCTTACGGCAAAGCTGGCGCTGGAAAAACCGCTGGAGCTTTCTCCCGGAATGGCCCAGTTTTCCGTGGACGGGGCAGCCATCGGCAAACAGCAGTTCTCCTTCAACGGCGACAAGGGGCAAATCTTTTTCGGCTCTGACCCGCAAGTTACCGCCACCATGCGCGACCTGAAACAAAGCGGTGGTCAACAGGGTATCTTCAGCAAAGACGATACCTTGCTCTGGCAGTGGGAAATTACGTTGAAAAATACGCGCTCCAAGGCCGTGGACGTTATTCTGGAAGACCCGAAGCCGGATACAAAGGACGACAGCATCAAAATCAAGGTAACGTCCACTCCCAAGGCCGAGGAAGTAGTGAACGCCCCGCAATTCGGCGGCGCGAAGATATTCCGTTGGACTGCCACCCTGCAACCGGGCGAATCCCGGATTATAAGCCACAAGGTGGAAGTCGCCGCGCCTTCGCAAAAGGATAAAGAGCTGGCCCCCGGTCGTCGGTAATCGGCGGGCCTTGGCAGCCTCCCCCAAATGCCGGTCAGGGATGACAATCCCTGACCGGTGTGGGTGGACACACCCATGTTGGCTTTGACAAATAAAAAACTGGATGAACCTACCATGCTTACCAAGCAACGCCTGCTTACCCCCGGTCCCACTCCTTTGCCTGAACGGGTGCGCCTTGCCATGGCGCAAGACATGATTCACCACCGCAAACCAGCCTTCAAGGCCCTTATGGCGGAAACCAGGGCCGGTTTGGCGGAGCTTTTCGGCACAAGCGAAGCAGTACTTCCGCTTTGCTGTTCCGGCACGGGGGCCATGGTTGCGGCAGTGACAAACCTTTTTTCCCCGGGCGAAAAGGTTCTGGTTGTGGAGGGAGGCAAATTTGCTGAACGCTGGACCGAAATATGCCACACGCACGGGGTGAAAACCACTGTGCTGCCTGTTGAGTGGGGCAAGGCGGCAGACCCGGCTCTTGTTGCCGCAGAGCTGGACAAGGACGCTTCGCTGGTCGGGGTGCTGGTGCAGCATTCCGAAACATCCACCGGGGTGCAGCACCCGGTGGGCGCACTAGGCGCAATAACCCGCAACCGCCCGGTATTGCTTGTGGTTGACGGTATTTCGGCGGTCTCCATCACTCCCTGTCCCATGGATGCCTGGGGTATAGACTGCCTGGTCACCGGCTCTCAAAAAGGCCTGATGCTGCCGCCGGGGCTGGCCCTTATCTCCTTGTCCGAAAGGGCCTGGACAAAGGCCCGTGCGGTCACCTCCGGTTTTTATTTCAACCTGCTCAAAGAAAAGGAAAACAACAGCAAGGGGCAAAGCGCCTTTACCTCGCCGGTAAGTCTGATTGTCGGTCTGGCCGAGAGCCTGCGCATGTTTTCGGAAACCGGCTTTGATTCCGTGTATCGCAAGCAGTGGGCCATGACCCTCATGACGCGCAAAGGGCTGGAGGCCATGGGGCTGACCCTTTTTGTGCCGGAGAATTTCGCCTGGGGGCTGACCAGTGTGCTTTTGCCCCAGGGTATTGACGCTGTGCGCCTTTTGGCTCATGCGGCAGAGCACTATGGTGTGGTTATGGCCGCAGGTCAGGATCATTTAAAAAATCGCATGGTCCGCTTCGGTCACATGGGCTGGGTGGATTACGGAGATATTACGGCGGGCCTGTATGCTTTTGCCTGTTCCTACACAGCTCTTGGCGGTCATATCGGCTGCCGTGATTACCTTGAACAGGCGCTTGCCGCATACTGGACGGCTCTGGACGAAGGCTGCCCCAAGGCTTATTGATAATACGCATACGGGCCGCTAAATTTGCAAGGCGTTACAACACGCCGGGGAGAACAACAGATGGGAAGCGCAAACAAGGGACCGGGTACGCCGGGCTGGAACGAGGACCTTGAAACCCCGGACAGGGAAGAAGCCAAAAGGGCGGAGCAAGAGGCAGACAACAAGGCTTGCGGCGACAATATCTGCATGCCCAAGCCCGATTTTTCCACCTTTGTGCTCTCGCTTGCCTCTTCCGCTCTGGTGCAACTTGGGGAAGTGCCGGACCCTGCCAGTGGCAGGGTCAATGAAGATCTGGTCATTGCCAAGCACAGCATAGATATTCTTTCCATGTTGCAGGACAAAGTGAAAAACGGTCTTACCACGGACGAGGCACGCCTGCTGGAAGGGCTTTTGTACGAATTGCGGATGAAGTTTGTAATGAAGAAATAGCGCAAATGGTATGCACCGACGCTTCCCGTGGGAAGCGCCGATTTGCCGAAAGCCATTTCACAAGGGGTAGCACATGAGCAGCCGGTCTTTCCGGGCGGGCCTTGTGGGCGTAACGGGTTACACCGGCATGGAACTCGTGCGCCTTATTGAGGGGCACCCGCATTTTCACCTTTCCAGAGTCACTTCCCGAAAGCAGGCCGGAGAGCCTTTGGCCTCCATCTATCCTTTTTTGCAGGGCCTTGCCTCCGGCTCGGTGCTGATAACCGAGCCGGACGAGCAGGACCTGGCGCACAACTGCGACGTTGTATTCCTGGCTATTCCCCACGGGGCTGCCATGACCATGGGCGCGGCCCTTTGGCGCAAGGGCGTGAAGGTTGTTGATCTTTCCGCAGACTTTCGCCTGCGCGACAAGAGTGTTTTTGAAAGCTGGTACAAAACGGACCATACCGAGCCAGAGGCGCTCTCACAGGCGGTTTACGGCCTGATAGAACTGTATGGAGACGCTGTTCGCGCGGCAAAGCTCGTAGCCAACCCCGGCTGTTACCCCACGGCTTCGATTCTCGGCCTTTACCCTGCCCTCAAGCACGGGCTTATTCAGGAAGACGGCATTGTCATTGACGCCAAGTCCGGCACAACCGGGGCCGGGCGCGGGGCCAATGTCGGTTCGCTGTTTTGCGAAGTGTCTGACACTTTCCGGGCTTACAACCTGGCAAAGCACAGGCATACCCCGGAAATAGAGCAGGAACTGTCCGCGGTGGCCGGAAAGGGCCTGACCGTTTCCTTCAATACCCACTTGCTGCCCATTAACCGGGGCATACTGGCCACGATCTACACCCGTCTGATGAACGCGGAAACCACTCTGGACAGCGTGCATGCGCAGTACGAGGCAACATACGCGGAACACCCCTTTGTTCGGGTTTTACCCAAGGGGCAGTTGCCTGAATTGCGATTTGTCCGGGGAACCATGTTTTGCGACATTGCCCTGGTGATTGATCCGAGGACGCAGCGGCTGATTATCCTTTCTGCCATAGACAACCTGTGTCGGGGAGCTTCCGGGCAGGCACTTGCCAACGCCAACCTGATGTGCGGCCTGCCCCTGGGCGAGGGCCTGCACTTTGCGCCGCTTGTGCCCTGATTCCCGTGAGATGTCTGCGCCTGATGCTTTTTTGCCCAGGCCTGTCTGCAACCAGGCGTATTTGAAGCCAGTGTACTTGAAGCAATGAAGTTTCTCTTACCCGCATTTTTCGTCCGTGTGGGGCACCACAGCTTGCGCGAGTCTGCGGGCCTGTTTTTCTGTGTCCTTCTGGCGGCTTTGTCGTTTACCGCCTCTCCGGCCAGAGCGCTTGACGATCTTGCCCCCGCCACTACCGGGGCCGAGCAGGAGAAGAAGCGCAGTTTTTCAACCGGCACCTCGCTGTTTGACGATGCGGATATTACCGGCGGGCTGTATTATTTCCAGCGCGACCGGCGGCGTTATGATGTAGACGAACACCGCTACATGAACAACATCAACCACGCCACGGTCCAGGCCAATGCCGACCTTGTTTCCGGCTTTCTCGGCGAGTTTATCGGTTTTGACTTCGGGGTCTTCGGCTCGCACGACATAAAAAGTACGGGCAGCCCGGACCATGAAATGAATTTTTTCCCCTGGCATAATCCCTGGAATCCAGACTGGAGCAAGCGCCGCACCCGCGACGGCATGTCCATTTACAAAGCCCTGGTCAAGGCCAAGGCAGGCCCGATATGGGCCAGGGCCGGGTATTTTCAGCCCACCGGGCCGACCACTCTCGGGGTGAACTGGTCAATCATGCCGGGCACATACAGGGGTGTGAACGCCGGGGCGGATTTTGGCGGACTTTCACTGGCCGTGGTATGGGCTGACGCGTACAAGTCTCCATGGTTCAAGGAGCTGAATTCCTTCCACAAAAATGACGGCAAAGCCAATGTTGCCCATTTGTGGAGCGGCGGTATGCGCTACTCCTTTGCGCAGGGACCTTTTGTGGAAGCGGCCTATGGCGAGTCCAAGGGGCATTTGTGGAACGCGCACTTCAAAACGGG
Organism: Desulfovibrio sp. OttesenSCG-928-G15; assembly: GCA_030266525.1. The sequence continues at coordinate 31,804 of JAJDIC010000005.1, forward strand.
CCATACGCTTTCCTTTGGACAGGAAAAGGCAAGGGACAAGCTCAGTTTCGGCTACAGCCTCTATCTCATGGGCGACAACGACAATAATGCGGACAGCCCGAACGACAACTTTGCCGGAACCGCCTCACATCACGTTCTGTTTGCCCACTACAACACAGGCCTGTGGACGGCCAAGCTGGAAGCCACCTACACCAGAGCGCCCTTTGACAGCCCCTGGCAGGTCGGCTATTTCGCCTACCGGCTCACGGACGTGAGCGGCAGTTCCCAGGGAGCCTATGACACCTGGTGGAACGCACGTTCAGACTGGAACCATCATAATGAAAAGGCGGCCTTTGTCTCACTTGAGCGCAAGCTGGACGATTTTTTGCCGATAAAGGGCTTTTACGCGGGTGTTGGCGCGGCGATAGGGTGGGACGGCGAGGCTTACAAGACGGCGGAACACTTCAAGGAATGGGCCTTCACCTTTGAAGCCGGTTATGTAAAACCGGATGGCCCGCTCAAAGACGCCTTCGTCAAGCTGCACTACACGGAATACCGCAACGGCACCAGCAAACCGAGCTGGTATCCTTATAAAAACGGCTTCCAGAGCGAACACGATTTCATGCTGTTTATGGGTATCCCATTTGATATCTAGCCTGATGGGCTAGCTCATGCAATATGCAGGCTAGTACCAGCTTTTTACGCGGGTCTTTTCCAGGTCGAGATCCGCTTCTGACAGTCCCGCCATGTGCAGGGCCTTGGCAGCGGTTTGCGGATCAAGCTCGGTTTGCAGGTCTTTTCTCGGTACTTCCAGCGCATTGCGCACCGGGGTCAGGCGTTGCGCCATGTCCAGATAGCGAAGTTCCTTGTCTGTCAGCCCTCTTGCGGCGGCTTCGGCAACCGGCCAGGCCGGACCGGGAAATACGCGACTTTCCTGCCCGCCAACACCGGGGACAAGCGTAACTCTTGCCAGCAGCACCGTGTAAGGCGACGGAGCAAAATATTCCGGCAACACTTCCACTGTAATCTGCACATCCGGTGCCCCCTCGGCGGCGGTTCTGGCCTGGTTGGCCATGGCCAGGGCCATGGCGGCCCGCAACAGGCCGGGGGCTGTAGCTGAACTGCCGTTCCCCTCCACCACTGCCGTGACCAGCAGCTGCCTTCCGGGTTTTTCCTGCACAGCGAGCAGGCGAAGAGGCACATCTTTCGCGTTCTTGAGCGGGCTGTCCGTATCGGCCAGGGGCAAGGTGATTTCACCATGCCAGTACGCCGTCAAAATACGTGTACTTGCGCCGGACACCACCGGCAGTTGCACCACCGGAGCTTCTTCAACAGGCTCCGGCCCGGGCTTTTTTTTCGGCACGCAGCCCCAGGCGCACACCATGAACAGTAATGCGCATAGCGTGCAAAGGCTTAGCCGTGTAGCATATGTACTCAACATGTTCTGCCCCCCAACGACGCGCCTGTAAGCCCCCCGCCCTCAAGCGGACGCGCCGCAAGCGCCGCTTCATCCGGGTACAGGGCTTCAACTCCGGCCTTGAACGCGGCAAAGCGCCCTTCGCGTATGGCACTACGCGCACCGCGCACAAGGTCCAGAAAATAGCTGAGGTTGTGCAGGGAGTTCAGACGAAAAGATAAAATTTCGCCTGAATGGAACAGGTGGCGCAAATACGCCCTGGAAAAAGTGCGGCAGGTGTAGCAGGAGCAGGCCGGGTCCAGCGGGCCGTCATCTTCCGCGTATTCCTTGCGTTTTATGTTGACCTTGCCGGTGGACGTATACAGCGTGCCGTTACGCGCATTGCGCGTGGGCAAAACGCAGTCGAACATATCCACCCCGTGGCTGATTCCGGTCACAATATCCAGCGGCGTGCCCACGCCCATCAGGTAACGGGGCTTGTCCTGCGGCAACTGGGGGGCGGTATGGGCAAGCAGCGCGTACATCTCGTTTTTGGGTTCACCCACAGAAAGACCGCCTATGGCAAAGCCGTCTACGTCGAGTCCGGAAAGCTGGCGCACGGACTCTGTGCGTAAGTCCGGAAAAAAACCGCCCTGGGTTATGGCAAAAAGCAGATTGTCGCCCGCCCCACGCGGATAGGCAAGGCGAGAGCGTTCTGCCCAGCGGGAGGTCAGGGCAATGGATTTGGCAGTGTATTCATACGTAGTGGCGTAGGGGATGCACTCATCCAGCACCATCATGATATCCGAACCCAGGTTGCGCTGAATGGCAATCACTTTTTCAGGAGTAAACAGATGTTTGGAGCCGTCCAGGTGAGAGCGAAAAGTTACCCCCTCCTCGCTGAACTTGCTTAACCCCGACAGGCTGAAAGCCTGAAACCCGCCGCTATCGGTGAGAATGGGGCCGCTCCAGGCATTAAAGGCATGCAAACCGCCACGCCGGGACACAAGTTCGTCGCCGGGGCGCAAATACAGGTGATAGGTATTCCCAAGAATAATCTGCGCACCAATGGCAGCCAGATCATCCGGAGCAATGGCCTTGACGCTGCCCACAGTACCCACGGGCATAAAGATAGGCGTTTCAATACGCCCGTGCGCAGTAGACAACACCCCCGCGCGAGCAGGACCGTCCGTATGTTCCAATATGAATGTGCCAAAAGTCATTGTCATATGCCTGTTTGCCGGTAGGCCCCCACACTCTCTCCCCAAAAAGGGAGCGAAGCAACCCTTTTTCTCCCCCCCAGCATCGGCGAGAGCCGGGGAAACGCCGAGATTTTTCGTCTGGCAAGGCGCGCGTCCTTTCTGCTTCCCCAAAAGGGAGCGAAGCAACCCTTTTTCTCCCCCCAGCATCGGCGAGAGCCGGGGAAACGTCGAGATTTTTCGTCTGGCAAGGCGCGCGTCCTTTGTAAAGGCAGGCTGGACTCTTCAGTCCTGCCTGCCTTTACAAAGGACGCAGCAACGCAGTCCAGACGGAAAATCTCGGCGTTTCCCTAGGGGATGGTGAGTTTTTGGCCCACCTTTACGCGAGTACTGCTGCCGAGGTTATTGGCCTTTTGCAGGGCTTCAACGGAAACGCTGTTGGCTCTGGCTATGCCAAAGAGCGTATCTCCCGGTTTGACGCTGACCTTGCTGCCGGATTTTGCCGGGCCTTTGTCTGCATCGGATTTCTTGCCCTTGCCTTTTTCTTTTTTGTCTGCGGCCTTTTTATCCTTGGCCTTATCCTGTTCAGCGGCCTGCTTTTCTTTCTCTTTTTCCGCCTTTTTAGCGGCGGCAGACTTCTTGTCCGCCTTGTCGGCTTTTACCGGGGCAGCGTCTTTTTGCTTTGTCGAAGCGCCGCCGGGAATGAGCAGCTTCTGCCCGGTCTTGACCTTGGCGTTGCGGCTCAGTTTGTTGGCTTTGGCAATGTCATCCACATCAACACCGGTTGCCCTGGAAACGGAATGCAGCGTTTCCCCGGCTTTCACGGTGTATGTGGAAGACTTGCCGGATTTTTCAATCCTTTCGGCCTTGGCGTCTGCCTGGCTTTTCGCGCTTGCGCCCCCCTTGCCCGGTATGGTCAGTTTCATGCCCACACGAACCGCCGGTTTTTTCGGGTTCAGCTTGTTGGCCGCGCAAAGGGCGCTATAGGAAACCTTGTGCCTCTTGGCTATCTGGCTCAAGGAATCGCCCTTCTTGAAGGTATAGCTGCCTGCGTCATCGTCCTTGGCCCCGGCTTTGCCGCCGGGAATTTGCAACTTCTGCCCAAGCTTGATGGTCGGTTTTTTCGGGTTTAGCTTGTTGGCGGAGCAAAGTTCCGAATAAGAAACGCCATACTGCTTGGCAATGGAAGAAACGGTATCGCCCTTCCTGATCGTGTGCGTGCCGCTTCTGTCTGCCGCTTTTTCCTTTGCCGGGGCGCTCTTTTCAGCAGCTTCCGCCTTGACCGGCTTTTGTACTTTTGGGCGCGCCTTGGGCGTTTTGGAGTTGCCGGGAATGCTGATGCGCTCACCGGGTTGCAACGAGGTTTCCTTGCGGCCCATGCGGTTGGCAAGGCGCAGACTTTCCAGATCCGTTCCCCACACCTGAGCCAGGCTGGCCAGGGTGTCGCCCTGCCTGACCGTATAGGTACCCGCGCTGGCGGTAGGCTCTGTGGCCACCTGAGGCAGGGCCTCGTACACAGGCTCAACAGTTTTATCTTTGGGCGGAATAAGGATCACACTGCCGCTGACCGGCAGGGAACGAAAGCCGTTGGCCTCGCCCAGAGCACTTTCAGAAACGCTGAACTTTCTGGACAAGGAAGCCATGGTGTCGCCCTTGCGAATAGTGTATTCACGCAAACCGGCGAATATTCTTGACTCCTGACCGGCAACCCAGTTGATGGCCGCCACCATTTTTGCAGGGGGCAGATAGGCTGTCGATTGATCATTGGGCGGGCTGGCGGTTTTGCGATACGCCGGGTTCATGCCGGAAAACTCGTCCCAGGTCAGACCCACATGGCGTGCAAGTCCGGCAAGGTTTACACCGGCAGGCACCTTCATCGGCTTGAGGTTCCAGGCCATTTGCGGGCTTGGCTCACGGAAGCCGAGAAGTTTGAGGTTACGCATGATTTTGGTCATGGCCAAAAGGCGGGGCACATATTCGCGCGTTTCCCGTTTCAGGCGGGCGCGAGATTCAAGCCGGCCATCCAGACGGCAAAGCTCAAAAAAGTTGCCTGCGCCGGTGCCGCTGACGGCCCGGCCTATTTTGCCCTCGCCCGCGTTATAGGCCGCAATGGCCAAGTGCCAGTTGGAAAAGTCGTTATACAGCTTGAGCAGATAGTCAGAAGCCGCACGGGTTGCCTTGAAGGGGTCTCTGCGCTCGTCTATCCAGCTGTTCTGGCGAAGGCCGTAAGCCCGGCCTGTTGCAGGCATAAACTGCCAAAGGCCCACTGCGCCCGCGTGGGAGCGGGCGTTCGGGTTGCCGCCGCTTTCCACCATGCACAGGTAGGCTATATCTTCCGGGATGCCTCTGGCTTTAAAAGACTGCTTGATCAGCGGCAAAAAACGGGCGCTTCGGTCAATAAAACGCTGAAAGGAATCACGCCCCTGGTGCACGTAGCTTTTAAAGTGCAGTTCCACAATGCGCGCTTCTTCCGCCGTCAGGTGCCGGTCAAGCGGGCCGACTGTCTTGAAGGCGCGCAGCTCGTTAGCGGAAAGGGGCCGCCCATCGTCACGCGGGGTATAGGGGATGGGCATCATAACCGGAAGGTCCGATTTATACATGTCCATATCATCGCCAGATTGCTTTGAACCGCAACCGGCTGCGAAAAGCAGCACACCAATCAGCAAACAGGATACTGTGCGAAATGAAAAAAGAGTACGGAGCATGAAGTCCTCATGAATAGAAAGGCAATCCGGCACTAGGTAATCGGGGCTTGCTAGAGCGGGGTTGGTAAGGTAAAGCGAATACGTTGACAAGCAAGCACTGGATTAATGGAAGTTTTGCGCTTTGCCGAAACGCGACAAAGGCAAAAAGACCGTTAATCCGAATGTAAGTAAAAAGTTCAGGCACCGTACAGTATCTTTATTCGGGAAGCAAGCTGCCAGCGCTTGGGTCTTCCCCAACAGAGGGCGGTTTTTTATCACTATGAGCAGCAATTTTCCCAAGCCGGCCCGGCGACAGGGGCGCAACAGCCCGCGTGTGAACTCTGCCAATGCCCCCGCAGGGGAGCGAGAACACCAGGAGCGTAGACGGCCGGAACACGCCAGACAAGAGCGTGCGAAGCACTACCGTACGCCACAAGACCACACCAGCCATCCCCGGCCTGCCGGGCGAAAGACGGATGCCGCTCTGCCGCCCGGCAGTGGACCGCACGCAGCCATGCACGGCAGGCCGGACAGCGCGACGGGCAACACATCGGGCAACACACCGGGCAACACAGAAGACGCCCCGCTGTTGCCGGGCGTAAAGCCCGTACTGGAACTGCTTTTGGAGAGTCCGGACAGGGTGGACGCCGTTTTTCTGCGCAAGGGCAGGCACGGCAAGGATATGGAAAGAATCATCGACACCTGCCGCAAGGAGGGTGTGCGCTTTTCCCTTCTGGACGGTCCGGCTTTTGGCCGCATCTATTCGGGCAACAGCCAGGGCGTTGTGGCAAGGCTCTTTGAAGCCGGGTTTGTCGACCTGGACGATCTGTTTACGTCCTGCCCGGACAGCCCCTTGCCGCTCATTCTCGCCTTTGACCAGATTCAGGACCCCGGCAACGCGGGCACTTTGGCCAGAACCCTGTACTCCCTTGGCGGCACGGGCATTATCACGCCCCGGCACAATGGCGTTTTTCTCGGCGGCGCGGCTTCCAAGGCCGCTGCCGGAGCCTTTGAGCGCCTGCCTGTAGCCAAAGTGGCCAATATCGGTCAGGCTTTGGACAAGGCCAGAAAGCTGGGCATCGCCATTTACGGGGCAGCGAGTGCGCCTGTTGCCAGGGTAGCTCAGCCGGAGACAGCGGCTACCAGCCCGAACCTGCCGGTTTTGCCTGTACTGGATATTTTTACCGCCCAGTTCAGACTTCCGGCCATATTGCTCTTGGGCAGCGAGGAGCACGGCATCCGAGCCGGCCTTGAAAAGCGCTGTGACTTCCTGCTGAGCATCCCCATGCTGCGCGAGTTTGATTCCCTGAACGTCGCCCAGGCAGGCGGCATTATCATCAGCGCCATGCTGAGACATCGTCTTGAGAAGCAGCCTTTTGGCAGCAAGACAAAAGGGCCGCTGTAAAAGGCGTTCCGAAAGGATTGTTATGACCGATACCTACCTGAGTGTCAGCACAATGAGCAGATGCCGCTTTCGCATTGCGAACAGCGCTGATTCGCCCCAATTATTCACCGGGGCCGCCACCTCTGCAACCGCGACATTGCGCGACGAGCTTCTTGCCTCAACACGTCAGCAGGAACTCGTGCTGCGCTTTCTGGCCGAGCTGGACAGAAAGCTCGACGCCGTACTGACGATTCTGCAAACAGAAACCCTTGCTCAGGAATTTCCCCATGAGGGCCACGTCGTGGAACTGAACGGCACCAGTCTGCGTTTTGAATGCAATATGGCGCTTAAGGAAGGCGCATATCTGGAAATACTGCTCATGCTGGAAGAATTCCCTTTGCGCATTGTTTCCATTCTCGGAAAAATAGCCACGATGGAAGAAGCGTCAGCCCTGCCCTGCATGCACAGCACAGCCTATGTATTCGACTTCCTGTCATTGGCGGAAGACGACCGGGAAGCGATTATCCGCTATATGTTCAGCGAGGAAAGAAAGAGAATCAGACAGCAAAAGGGTTCCTGCTGAGGAATTTACAAACTTGGGGGATATTGTACGATACGAGAGAACCGACAGGGAATCCGGCATAGGCCAGGGGAGCACGATCCCGGCAAACGCCATCATTCCCTGCCGGTTTTTACCGAAGCAGAGTTTGTATTACAAGGGTGGGCTACCCGCAGGAAAACGGGCAGAGGCCGACCCGGCCTGATGCTGCTTTCCGGTCCAATACGCTTCTGCTCCGGCAAACAATGCGCACCGCGTTACGCGCATTGTTTGCCGGGGCAGACAACTGCACCGGGTCCACAAGCGGGCGGTGTTCAAATAGCCATGTTCACGACTTCGGGCAGCGCTTCGGGGCGCCGCCTGGCAGATACTTCATACTGTACTGCCGTGCCGTAGCATGTGAAATATTTGCTGCCGTCGGGGTGAAAGGCCACGTTTTCCTGATAGCCGATAATGGCTTGGGCCCCTTTATTCACCGCACGCGCAGCCATGCCGAAAAATGTCTGTTCGGAATCAAACCCCCGGCACACGACCAGGCCCAGCACTTTGCTGACTTTTCGGGTTTCATCCAAATCCGTCGTAGTTACCACCGGAAAGCGGCCTGCCAGAAAAATATCTCTGACACGGTCAATATTTTCGATAGGTTCTTCTGCAGCTTTTTTCTTTTTTTCTCCGCCCAGCAAAAACAGCATAAGGGCCTCCTTCGTGAGTCAACGCGCTTTTCAGAAAGTAGAAAGCAATGCGCGGGTACCCAACACTATGCAAAAGGCCTGCCAAATGGGCTGAGTGTGCTTTTACATAATTTTCCCCTGTAGTGCAAGGGTTTTTACAAATTTTCATTTTTTCGCTCGGGGGAGTTTTTTGTGAAAAAAGCCACTTCTTTGACAGCGAGGCCCGGCAAGCCACCCCGGCAAAACCCCACAGTCAATTTTCCAACAACGATTCGACCGCCAAAATAAACGCCAGGCCAAAACCAGAGAAATGGCGAACCGCACCCGCCAGCGAGATGCGAAATTCTTTAGATAGTGGCGTCACGAATTTGGATTTTGTTCTCTGCCAAGGCGTGACAGGTTCACCAGGCGGGAGTGGACTCTTTCGTCCATGACTTTCAGGAGGTTCTGTCGCAACGCGGGCAGAGTCGGCGTTTACGAAATTGCGCGGTTGTTTGTAGACTGCATTACAAACAACCGCGCATAGGAGGAAGGGCTTCTGCCGTGGCAGCGGCATGACCCTTTTGGGTGAGGAGGGCGCACATGAGTCTCTCAATCAGGCGCGCAATTCTTTCTTGTCCTGTCGGCAGCTGCCCGGAGAGCGAGACAGCCGGCCTGTGTTCTACCCCATTGTGAAGCGCTTGCGCTTCGGTTTTGAAGGACTTGAAAGGACTGTGTGCGGGTTCACCGCGTTTTGCCTTTTCCGGCTATGAACCGTTAAAAGCAAATTTTTTGCTCAATATATATGGAGACATCGTGTCGGGGCTGCCGTAGCGGGCAGCCCCCACGCTGTATATTTTTTAATCAGCGAGCGGCGCTCTGCTGCTTCGTTATTGCTGACCCCTGTCAGGGGCCGGGGGCATAGCCGGACCGTGCCCGAAGCCGTGCATCCCTCTGTGACCGCCCATCATGCCCTTGGGGCCGGGGCCCATGCCCCTGTGGTCAAAACCCATCATGCATCTGCCGCCCATATGCAGCGGCATTCCGGCCTTGGCAAACTGCTGTTGCAGCTTTACGTGCTCGCTGTTCAAAACGGACTGCAACTCATCCACCTTGCGCTTGAGGCCGTCAATGGTGGCCTGATCGGCGCCTTCATAAATTTTTGCGGTCAGTTCGTCGCGCTTGGCGCGCAGTTCAAGAAGCTTCGGGGCTATCTTCTGGTACGCGTCGCTGATCATCTGTTGCATTTCAGGGCTGGGCGGCTCATTGTTCATGAAGCCACAAGGCCCGCCGTGCCCCCACTGGGCATTGGCAATTCCGGCACCTGCACCGGTGGCTGCTACGGTCAACACCAGAGCGGCTGCGATTTTTGTATATTTGTTCATCGGGTAATCTCCTTATTATACGCTGTACGAAAAATCTGCCTTGCGGCGGGGCATACTGCGTTGCGCCGTATGTGAGCTATGTATTGCCAAGAGCGTGCCAAAAAACCCGCGCGCCTATAACTAGGTGGAATATAAGCTGTTCTACCTTTTTCCCATGAGCATGCCGCCTCCAAAATGGATAAAAAGTATCCAGCCCATAACGCCAAGCGGATACAGTTGATACAGGTCTTGCCTGTCATATCCGATAAAAAGGTGGCGGACCGGGCACTGGAATTTTGCAGCGGCGCGGTGTATCATGCAGCCCGTTCAGGTTTTGCCTCAATACGCATCATAAAGATAATGACCTCCGGGGCAGAGCGCGACTGACATTTGCCGCCTGATTGATTGCAACCCTTTCACCGAGCTAGCCGTCTTGTACCGGAGTTCACGCCGCCAGGAGGAGTTTTCATGCTTGATCTCAAACTTTTGCAACGTAACCCCGAATTGGTCATACCTTCACTTGTGGCCAGGGGATCTTCGCTGCACATCAACGACTTCGCCATGCTGGACCAGCGCCGCCGCAACCTGATTGCCGAAGCAGACACCCTGAAAAACGAGCGGAACACGGTTTCCTCCGAGGTGGCCGGGCTGAAACGGGCCGGGCAGGATGCTTCGCACCTTATCGAGCGCATGGGTTCTGTGAACGCGCGTATCAAGGAGCTGGACGCAGAGCTGGAAGACGTACAGGTAAAGCTCAAGGACTGGATGCTCTCGGTTCCCAACATCCCGCATGAAAGCGTTCCGATTGGCAAAGATGAAAACGACAATACGGAATTGCACCGCTTTGGCACGCCGCGCGAGTTTTCCTTTGCTCCGAAAGAGCATTGGGAACTTGGCGAAGCGTTGGACGGGCTTGATTTTGAGCGCGGGGCCAAGCTTGCCGGGTCGCGTTTTACCGTGCTTCGGGGCTGGGCCGCCAGGCTTGAGCGGGCCCTGGTGAATTTTTTTCTTGATGTGCAAACAAAAGAACATGGCTATACAGAAGTTCTCCCCCCCCTGCTGGTCAACCGCGACACCATGACCGGCACGGGCCAGTTGCCGAAATTCGCCGAAGATCTGTTCAAGGTGGAAGGCTGGGAATATTTTCTTATCCCCACTGCGGAAGTTCCGCTTACCAATATGTTTTCCGGCGAAGTGCTGGAGGAAAGCGATTTGCCCATTGCCTTTGCCGCCCAGACGGCCTGCTTTCGCTCGGAAGCCGGCAGCTACGGCAAGGATACAAAGGGCCTGATCAGGCAGCATCAGTTTACCAAGGTGGAAATGGTGCGCTACAGCCACCCGAGCGCATCCTATGAAGCGCTGGAGCTTATGCGCCAGCATGCGGAAACCCTGTTACAGCGGCTTGAGCTGCCTTACCGGGTGATTACCCTGTGCACCGGCGACATGGGTTTTTCTTCCGCAAAAACCTACGACATTGAAGTATGGTTGCCGGGCCAGAACACCTATCGGGAAATATCCTCCTGCTCCAACTGCACAGATTTTCAGGCCAGAAGGGCCAACCTGCGCTTTCGCCCCGCGAGCGGGGGAAAACCGGAATATGTGCACACCCTGAATGGTTCGGGCCTGCCTACGGGCAGAGCGATGGTAGCCATACTGGAAAACGGTCAGCAAGAAGACGGGTCCATAGTTATCCCCAAAGCATTGCAGCCCTATATGGATGGATGCTCTCTTATCAGCCCGGCGCGGTAGGCGTTTTTCGCCCTTGCCGCGCCGCCCTATCAGCCTTGTTGCCGTTACAGGAGATTGCATGCCCAGCGTGGTATTTCGTTTACTGCCCCTTTTGCTGTTTTGCCTGATGGCAAGCGCCTGCGCCAAGAAAAAAGCGGTGCCGGAGCCTGACCAGCCCCTTGCCGAGGGCTTTGCGTATTGGAGCTGCCTTGAAAATGACACGGTGTATTCCCCTGTTTCGCTTGCCGAGCTAAGAGCCAACGCGGACTCCGGCAATAGCGCCGCCATGACCGCCCTTGGCGATCTGGCCGCCACCAGGGAAATGTACAACGAGGCCGTGAAGTGGTTTTTGCGGGCGGCGCAGCAGGGCTATGCCCCGGCCTATCTGCTGGCAGGAGAATATTTGCCTGACGCGCCAGAGCTTGTAGAAAATGTGCAGGCCGAGTCATTGGCCTACCTGCGCAAGGCTGCGGAACATGGCACGGCCCGAGCGCCTTTTTTGTTTTTACAGCGCAGCCTGCGGGCCAACGCCCCCCTGCCCAAGGAAGACGTTGTCCGCTGGCTGCCAAAAGTGATGGAATCGCATGACCCGGACGACATGCAGACCATATGGGAACTGGTTTCGCAAAGCGAGCACAGCAAACTGCGTCCGCTTTTCCTGCAAACGGTAAGCAGCTATACAAAGCGGGCCGCGCAAGGCGACGCCGGGGCGGCATGGATACTGTATCTCTTGCAGCACAACGGCATAGCCGTAACCCACTCACCAGAACTGGCCAAAGCGTATCTGACCAAGGCCGCTGCCGGAGGCTCCCCGGAAGCCCTGTACCAGGCCTATACGGAAAACCCGGCTGATACGGCGCTTTTGCTCTCTGCCGCTTCCAAGGGGTACATCCCCGCCCTGCTCAAAGCCGGGGAAGAATATGGCGTGGGCAAAGACCACCTGCCACGCGACAGGGAAAAGGCCCGGGCCTATTTTGAAGAGGCCGCGCGGCAGGGCAACTCCAGAGCGACCTACCTGCTGGGGCTGTTATGGGCCGCGCAAATAAAAGACAATACTCCGGGAGCGGCGGAAGAATCGTTTCGCTGGTATGAAAAAGCTGCGAACATGGGGTCATCGGACGCTTTCCGAAAACTTTCCGGTTGCTACCAGAGCGGCACGGGCGTAAGCCAGAACAGCCAGTTGGCAAACTACTGGAGCCGCATAGCCCAAAACGCAAACAACCCTGTGCCCGCAGGCATGGAACACGCCCTTGTTCCGTAAGGCTTCCACCCTATGCCGCATACAAGCCCTTTAAACCCGCAGGCCTTTTCCGACCCGGAGCTGTGCCGGGGTCTTCTGGATACGCTCACAGCCGAGCTGGACCAGCCGCTACGCTTCATGGAAGTATGCGGTACGCATACGGTTTCCATTTTCCGCAGCGGGCTGCGCTCTTTGCTGCCCAAGGGCATAGAGCACCTTTCCGGCCCCGGTTGCCCGGTTTGTGTAACACATGACCGGGAAATTGCCGCCTGCCTTGAACTGGCGGGAAAAGACGGGGTAACGGTAGCCACTTTCGGCGATTTGATGCGCGTTCCCGGCCCTGCCGGGAAAACGCTCAAACAGGTAAAGGCCGAAGGCGGCAGCGTCGAAATTGTCTATTCGCCGATAGACGCGCTTTCCCTTGCCCAGAACAGGCCGGACCGGCAGGTGGTATTTCTGGGGGTCGGTTTTGAAACAACCGCGCCCACCATAGCCGCCACAGTTACCATGGCCGAGAGCCGGAAAATCGGCAATTTTTCTGTTTTGAGCTGTCATAAGCTGGTGCCGCCCGCGCTGGAAGTGTTGCTTACCCAAAGCGGAGAGAGCGATGCTCCGGGCATAGACGCCTTTCTTCTGCCGGGGCATGTTTCCACAATTCTCGGCGTGGAACCTTACCGTTTTATTGTGGACAAGTACCAAAAACCCGGCGTGGTAGGCGGTTTTGACCCGGCTGATATCCTTCAGTCGCTTCTTTTGATGGTCAGAATGCGCAAAAACAAGGCCCCGGCCATTGTCAACCAGTACACCCGCGCGGTGAACGACAACGGCAACCCCCATGCCAGGGAGATCCTCTTCAGTGTGTTCACACCTTCGGACGCCCTGTGGCGCGGCATTGGCCTTATTGCGGGCAGCGGGCTTGCCATGCGTGAAGAATATGCCGCCTTTGACGCCTGGAAAAAATTTTCCCTCAGCCTTCCCGATGTGCCCGAAATCAAGGGGTGCAAATGCGGCGACGTGCTCAAAGGCCTGATCGGGCCGGACAAATGCCCGCTTTTCGGCACCGCCTGCACTCCGGCAAAGCCCGTCGGCCCTTGCATGGTTTCCACGGAAGGAAGCTGCGCCGCCTACTTTAAATACGCCCTTTAGCCTGTTGTTTCCGGATCTGCCCATGAATAACGACTATGTTCTGCTTGACTACGGTAGCGGTGGCAAGGCCGCCCAGCGCCTGATACAAGAGCTGTTTGCCGGCCATTTTTCCAACCCCATTCTGGACAAGATGGACGATGCGGCGCTCTGTGAAATTACCGGCCCGATTGCCGTGAGCACAGACGGATACACTGTTGATCCGGTGGAGTTTCCCGGCGGAACCATTGGCAGCCTCGCCGTGCACGGCACGGTGAACGATGTATCCATGCTGGGTGCGCGGCCGCGGTATATAAGCTGTGCGTTTATTCTTGAGGAAGGGTTGGACATGGCCCTTTTGCGACGCATTGTGGAAGACATGGGCAAGGCTGCCCGCGCGGCAGGGGTGCACATAGTTACCGGCGACACCAAAGTTGTTCCAAGAGGCGCGGCAGACAAGCTGTTTATCACCACCACGGGCATCGGCGAAGTGCTGGCGTCCCCCGCGCCTTCCGGCTCCGGCGCAAGGCCGGGCGATGCGGTACTTATTTCGGGCAGCATGGGCGACCACGGCCTGACCATTCTCTCCTGCCGCGAAGGTCTTTCCCTTGCTTCCGGGGTGCAAAGCGATTCTGCGGCACTGAACGCAATGGTGGAAAAACTTGTGCTGGAAATCGGCGACATTCATGTCCTGCGCGACCCGACGCGCGGTGGCCTGGCCACAACCCTGAATGAAATTGCCGCCCAGTCCGGCGTGGTCTGCCAGGTGGAAGAAAGCCGCATCCCGGTGAGTGAGGGCGTTGCCGCTGGCTGCTCTGTGCTGGGGCTTGACCCCTTGTACCTTGCCAATGAAGGCAAACTGATCTGCATTTTACCGGAAGCAAAGGCCGAAGCGGCCCTCAAGGTGATGCAGGGCTTTGTCCAGGGCAGGGAAGCCGTGCGCATCGGCAGCATTTTGCAGGCAGACGGGCAAAGCAAAGCCGGTCAGGTGATCCTGCAAACACCCCTTGGGGGCAAGCGCCTGCTTGGAATGCTTGAGGGCGAGCAGCTGCCCAGGATCTGTTAGAGATTCCATGACTACCGTTACTTTGCAAAACAGCACTTCGCACGAAGAGCCGCGCCTGAACATCGTGCTTCCGGCGCTGGCCTCGTCTGTTGCCTTTGGCGGCACCACTTCGGCGCTGGCGCTTACAAAGCATCTGTCGCAGCATTATGCTTCCTGCCGCTTTGTATCGCTTTTTGAGTCCGGGGTTGAACCGGAACAGCTGGCCCACCTCAAAGAGATTGTCGCAGAGCCGGAAGCCGTGTTTCTTGGCGGCGGCGGGCAGCTTGCCTGCCATGCGCGAGATGTATTTCTTGTTACCTACTGGCAGGGCTTTGCGCTTTGGGAAAAGCTGGATGCCGAACGGCAAAAAAAAGGGCTGCCCAGCCTGGCGTTTTACTATCTGATCCAGGACTACGAGCCGTTGTTTTCTGGTTTTGGGGAGCAGCACGCCCTGGCTCTTAAAACCTACTCCATGGGGGACAAGACAAAAGCCGTCATCAATTCCAACGAGCTTGCGTCCTATCTGCGTTCGAGCGGAGCCGTATTTTCCGCAGAATACCCCTTCAGGCCTTCACTGAACGAAGACATTGCCGCATTTTTGCAAAAAACCCGTTTTCAGTTGCCCCCCAAAGGCGGGGATGAAACCATCATCCTGTTTTACGGTCGCCCCGGCGTTCCCCGGAACTGTTTTGAAAGCGGCCTTGCCGCCTTGCGACTCTTTTTTCAACGCCTGCCCAAAGCGGGCCGCCACCGTTTCACCGCCTTGAGCGTCGGTCTGCCCCATGACGATATGCAACTGGCTGACGGTGCTGTGCTCAAAAGTCTGGGCCGCTTGCCCATGGAGCAGTATATCGCCCTGCTTTTACGGGCGCATGTGGGTCTTTCCTTGATGATATCGCCGCATCCATCCTATCCACCGCTTGAAATGGCACTTTTCGGGCTACCCACCGTCACTACGGACTACAGTGTAAAAAAACTGGCCGGTACACACCCACTGCTTTTCACCGCGGCCTGGCCCGAGCCGGAAGCCCTGTGCGCCGCCCTGCAACAGGCCGTGCTCAAAGCGGGCAAGCTGAAAGGCGCGGCACAGCGGGCCGTGTTGCCCTCATCCTACAGCCCCTTGGGTTGGCAGGAAAACTTCGCTTCACTGCAAATAGCTCCTGTATTGCCGTAGGGCTGTTACGCGCCGGAGCGCTCGCCAAGTTCTTTACGCAGCCGTTCCTGTATGGCGTCATATTCCAGATCATTAAGCTGTTTGCGCAGCCAGAAGACGAGACCCGTGTCGTGTGGGCTTTCGTAGCCTGTCTGTTCCAGCTGGGTCGTTAGTTCTTCCATGCGCATGACGTCGAAATTCTGGCAGGCTTCCAGCATGGCTTGCAGTTGGGCAGGGTCAATGGCTTCGCGAATATCCTTGGCCAGATTCTCGTTCTGGGTGTCAAGACAGGCTTGCACCGCGCGCAGCAGGGTTTCGGCATTGGCGATAAAGGCGTCCGTCCCGGCGGCAACGGTTTCATAGTCGCCCTGTTTGGCGGCCAGTTCAAGCGTCTTGGCTTCTTCGCCCAGTGCGTTGGCTCCAATGCTCCAACTGCTGCCCTTTATGCCGTGCACAGTTACGGCATAGGCGGCAAGAGTGTTTTTATCAGGAAAACGCAGGGACTCAAGAAGCGCCGGGGTGTGGGCGATGTACGAGCGCAGCACAGCCAGATAGGCATCGGGATTGCTTGCGTAATTGTTTCGCACCGAGGAAAGGGTAATGCCCTCTATGGCAAACCGGTCCAGAGAAGAAAACTCCGCCCCCTCCTCTACGGACGTGCGCCGCAGGGCCGATTCCGGCTGGCGCGCCTCCACCCATTCCCTGAGCACCCGCTCAAGGGTGTCCGGGTTCACCGGTTTGGATATGAAAGCGCTGAACCCCTTGCTCAGGAACATCTCATCATTGCCGGCCAGAGCGTTGGCGGTAAGCGCGATAATGGGCAGGTTGCGGGCGTACTCTGTGCCGATTTCCGAGCGAATGATACGCGTGGCTTCAATTCCGTCCATGCCCGGCATCATGTGATCCATAAACACGGCGTCATAGCGTACTGACGCGTCGCGGATGCGCTCCACGGCTTCATAGCCGCTTTGCGCGCAGTCCACGGTAACTTCGTAAGGGGCGAGCAGGCCCCGAATCACGGTAAGGTTGGTTGCAATATCATCAACGGCAAGCACGCGCGCTTCGGGCATAAGCACCCGCGCACGGGCACGAGTGTGGTGCGGACGCCTGTCGGTAAAGCGGAAAGACGTGAGGCTTTCCACCACGGCTTCGCCAATGGGCGTGGCATCGACAATATCCTGACGCAAGGTCACTGTGAAGGTCGAGCCTTTGCCATATACGCTTTCCACGCTGATGGAGCCGCGCATCTGCTCGGTCAGCCTTTTGGTTATGGCCAGGCCGAGGCCGGTGCCCTGAAGCTCCCGGTTTTTCCATAAATCCACACGGCTGTACTCAGAAAAGAGTTTGCCCATATCGGTCTTTTTTATGCCTATGCCCGAGTCGGCAACGGCAAAGGTTAAGAGAGCCTCGTCGTCCTGCTGTTCGCAACGCAGGGAAAGCTTCACCTGCCCCTGCTTGGTGTATTTGAAGGCGTTGGAGAGCAAATTGTTCAAAACCTGTTTGACGCGCAACTCGTCACCATGCAGGCGCGAGGGGGCCTCAGGCGGGATTTGCAGCAGAAATTCAATGGGAAGCGAACCGATGCGCACCAGATTCAACTGTACGGTATCATTAATCAGGCTTGCCAGGTCATAGTTTTCCGGCACGAGCGAAAAGCCCCCGGCATCCAGTTTGGAAAAATCGAGAATGTCGTTGATAATACCCAGAAGGTTTGAGCCAGAGGTGTAAATGGTTTCTATGTCAATGCGGGTATCGGACGGAAGCTCCTTTTGCATCTGGATTTCGGAAAGTCCGATAATGGCGTTCAGCGGAGTGCGTATTTCATGGCTCATCATGGCCAGGAACGATGATTTGGAGCGGTTTTCCTCGTCCGACTGCATTTTGGCCGCAGACTGGCGCAGGAGCAGAAAGGTCAGGGCGGCGGAAAGCGTTACGCCAAGGCCCAGAAGAAAAAGCGCGGTCAGGTACAAGTCGGAATAATAGCTGCTTGTGGGCATTGCCACGCCGATGTACCAGCCATTGTAGAGTTCGCGAAAAAAGACAATGACGCCCGTGCCGGTATGGTCGGTAATGTGCTTGGCCGTGACCGCGTGGTCCCTGCGCAAAATTTCAGCCAGTTCGGCGTAGCCTTTGCCCATTTCCTGCAAAGGGCTGTTGGTATGGGCTTCATCCGGGTGGGCAATGACATACAGGTACTGGTTAACAATCATGCCGTAGCCGCCCTCGGCCAGAGCAAGGGATTTTGCGTAACCAATCATCCAGGCAAGGTCCACGTCCAGCGAGAGCACGCCGTAATAATCATTATTCTTGCCATACACTTGCTGGGTCAGCGAAATAACGGTACGCCCCGTTTTTTTATCAACGTAGGGCGCGGTGTATTCAGCCTTTTGCTTGCGAATGGCAAGCTGATACCAGGGACGCTGCTGGGGAATGAAGTCCTTGCCAGGGTTCAGGCCTATACTGTCAATAAACTCGTCGCGCAAATAGCCGTACACACCGTAAAAGCCCAGCACGCCATCTTCTTGAGCACTCATGGCCCGGGTAATATTGGTCAAATACTCGCAAA
>JAJDIC010000050.1 GCA_030266525.1 Desulfovibrio sp. OttesenSCG-928-G15
CACATCCTGCGCAAACTGATGAAGTTCTCTTTGGGCGGGGACCGACATCCCTGTCGGCCTGTTGTGCCGCAACGTTACATTGAGCTGACACCTAAGAGCGCCGGAGCTATGCGCGAGCTTTGCGCCGCGTCCTCACGAATACCTTGACAAGCACCTGCGTCCATTATATAGCCACGCACTTGCCGCAATGAATTTTGCCTGTATCGACTGCAGGCCCAACATAAAAAAGGCGTTACGGCCCCCCTTGACAAGCTCCGGTTTCGTGCTGAGTTCTAGCAGACTGAACCGGGGCTTACAGCAAAGCCCGAATTTTTGGAGGCATCATGGCCCGCATTACAGTTGAAGATTGCCAGGAACGCGTAAACAACCGCTTTTTGCTTGTGCAAATGGCCATCAAGCGCGTACATCAATACCGCGAAGGCTACCCCGCCCTTGTGGAGTCGCGTAACAAGGAAGTGGTCACCGCCCTGCGCGAAATTGCCGCCGCCAAGATTATGCCCGAAGACCTTTCCTATTATAACGAACCCGCAGAGCCGATTGACGAAAGCACCATCGACTAGCGCCGCTTTCCCGAAGACGGCCCTTTTGCCGTAAGCAACCATGTTCAGCATATTTTCAAACCCTGCCCATTTGTCTTTTTGCCAAATGGGCGTTGTCAATCTTAACTATTTCAGGTTTTTGCCATGGTCCGGCGTTGTTATTATGAAGTCCTGAGTGTTGAGCGCACGGCTACGCATGAAGAAATAAAGCGTTCGTACCGCAAGCTCGCCATGCAGTATCACCCTGATCGCAATCCCGGCGATGCCGAGTCGGAAAGCAAGTTCAAGGAAGCCGCCGAAGCGTATGACATCCTGCGCGACCCGGACAAACGCTCCCGCTATGACCGCTTCGGGCACGACGGCGTGAACGGACAAGGCGGCTTTCGCAATAACGAAGATATTTTTTCGCACTTTGGCGACATTTTCAGCGACCTTTTCGGTTTCAGCATGGGCGGCGCGGCCCGAGGCGGCAAAAACAGGCCCCGGCAAGGGGCCGACCTTCGCTACAATCTCGGCATTTCGTTCAAGCAGGCCTCCAAGGGCGCGGATATTCCCATTAAAATCCCAAGAAACGCGGTCTGCCCGGAGTGCAAGGGGAAAAAAACAACCCCCGGCACCAGCACGGAAGTCTGCCGCCAGTGTAACGGAGCGGGCCAGGTACGGCACAGCCAGGGATTTTTCCAGATTAGCGTACCCTGCCCCACCTGCCAGGGCACAGGGGAAATCATTCCCGACCCCTGCACCCATTGCCGGGGCGAAGGGCTGGTACACGAAACCCGCGAACTCTCCATCCACATCCCGGCCGGAGTAGACACAGGCAACCGCCTGCGCGTGCGCGGCGAAGGCGAGGGCGGAGTCAACGGCGGCCCGAACGGCGATTTATACGTTGTCATTCACGTTGAAAATGACGACACCTTCACCCGTGACGGGCAAAACCTGTTTATTTCCCGCGAAATTACCTTTGTACAGGCAGCGCTCGGCGACAAGATAGAAGTGCCCACACTGGACGAGTCCATTTCCATGGATATCCCAAAAGGCACTCAAAGCGGCGAACTTTTTCGTATTTCCGGAAAAGGCCTGCCCTTTCCGGGGCGAAACGCTTCGGGCGACTTGCTGGTTGAGGTAAAAGTGCTTACCCCCACCAAACTCAACAGCCGCCAGGAAGAACTGTTGCGCGAGTTCGCCGAGGTGGAGTCCAAAAAAACCATCACCAAAGCGAAAAAGATCATAAAGAAAGTCGGCAAGGCCATGGGCATAGATAAATAAAAAAGATTTCGCCGACTCTCGCCTCTACCGGAGACAAGAGGAAAGGCGCGCATCTTCTTATATTATTCCTTGCAACACGCCTCAGGCCAAGGTAGTGTAAAACATGAATCGGTAAAGTGAAATAAAACGCCCTTCGCCGGTTTTCTGTGCAGAACCATGTACGGCGACGAGCCCCGGCCTTCCCCCTGCGGCTCCTTGAATGTCGCTGCAACGCGCATGTGCACCCAGCGCAAATATTGTCACATTTTTTTGCGGAGGGACCTCCATGAAGAAAAAACTGCTTGTTGTTGACGATGAACTCCATATCCGCATGCTTTACCAGGAAGAACTTCAAATGGAAGGCTATGTTGTCGCCCTTTCGGACGGGCGCGAGCCGATCATGGACGTTATCAAGCGAGAAACGCCCGATCTGGTCATCCTGGACATCAAACTGGAAGGCAACCCGGTAACCGGGCTGGACCTTTTGCAGACCATCCGGGCCACGGATACGGAGCTTCCGGTCATTCTCAGTACCGCATACGACAGTTTTCAACACGACCTGAAATCCATCGCGGCAGACGCCTATAACGTAAAATCGGTGGACCTGACCATCCTGAAAAATACCATTAAAGAAGTGCTCGCCAAAAAGAGCTGAGCCACAGGGCGGCGCCTCCTGCCGCCACAACGCCATGGACCTTACCCTTATCTCATCCAAGCTGTTCAATTTCGGGCTGGCATTTGTGCCAGCCCTTTTCGGCATTATATGCCACGAAGTCGCGCACGGCTGGTCAGCCTACAAGCTGGGCGACCCTACCGCCAAATACCTTGGCCGCCTTACTCTCAACCCGATAAAGCACATTGACCCGCTCGGTTTCGGGGTGTTTGTCTTCACCGCCCTGTTCAGTCCGTTCATTTTCGGCTGGGCCAAGCCTATTCCTGTACAGTCCCGTTTTTTTAAAAACCAGCGCACCGGCATGATGATTGTCTCCTTTGCCGGTCCGCTGACCAACTTCCTTGTCGCCCTGCTTTTCGCCGTGCTGCTCAAACTGTGCTTCAACATGGCCACTGCCGGAATAATCAGCGCGAACACACTGGATATATTACAACAAATTGCCATGCACGGCGTAATTATTAATTGCGTCCTGGCCTGGTTCAACCTGTTGCCCATTCCCCCGCTGGACGGCAGCCATATTCTGGCCGGGCTCATGCCCCCCGCCATGGCTGCGCATTATGAATCCATAGGCCGTTACGGGATGATGATTCTCATGCTGCTCATCGCGGCAGGCGCGTTCCGCCGTATTATCGGGCCGCTTGTGGGCTTCAGCAGCGAAGCGCTTTTTTCTCTGGTCGGCCTGATGTAGGACAAAAGGCCGTTTTTTTGACCACATACCACACCAAGAGGGTTTGCACCTTGTCTTCCGATACCGCACTTTCCGAAATACAACAGCGAGCCAATGGTCGGGCTGTATCCGGCATGCGCCCCACCGGGGCGCTGCATCTGGGGCATTATTTCGGGGCCATCAAAAACTGGGTTTCCATGCAGGAAGAAATGGAAACCTTTTTCTTTGTTGCCGACTGGCACGCCCTGACCAGCGAATATGAAAACCCCTTGCGTATCAAGGAGTTTGTGCCGGAAATGGTCAAAGACTGGCTCGTGGCCGGGCTTGACCCGGAAAAAACCGCCATTTTCCAGCAATCCATGGTCAAGGAACACGCCGAGCTGCACCTGATCCTGTCCATGATTACGCCTGTAAGCTGGCTGGAGCGCTGCCCAACCTACAAGGAGCAGTTGCAACAGCTTTCCCATAAAGATCTGGGTACTTACGGCTTCCTCGGCTATCCCGTGCTTATGACCTCGGATATCATCATGTACCGCCCCCATTGGGTGCCGGTTGGGCAGGATCAGGTTCCGCACCTTGAGCTTTCTCGCGAGATTTGCAGGCGCTTCAACCATTTTTACGGCGAATTCTTCCCTGAGCCGGAAGCCCGGCTCACGCCCCAGGCCAAATGCCCCGGCCTGGACGGCAGGAAAATGTCCAAAAGTTATGACAATGCCATCCAGTTGCGTGAAGGCATGGACACCATTACCCCAAAAGTGAAGGGAATGCTTACGGATAAAGCCCGTCTTCGCCGCGCGGACCCTGGCGACCCCGCCAACTGTAACCTCTTCCCCTACCACGAACTGATGACGGACAAGGCCACCCAGGATGAAATCCGCGAAGGCTGCACCAAGGCCACTCTCGGCTGTGTGGACTGCAAGGCCATTTTGCTGAAAAGTCTTGGGCGCTTCCTCGCCCCCCTGCAGGAACGCCGCGCCGCGCTTGACGCCAACCCGAAACGGGTTGAGGAAGTGTTGCGGGCCGGAAACGAAAAAGCACAGAAAGAAGCGCGCAAAACCATGGAAGGCGTCAGGGAAAAAATCGGATTTTAGCGCATTTTACCATTGAAAATGTATGCATGCTCTGCAAGGGTTTGTCCGCAAATCCTTGCCTTGAGTTTGCCGAAGGCGGGCTTTGCCCGCTGTTAAGCGGCAAATCTCAAAGGGAACCTGCCCTAAGCGACACGGCCTGTAGATGGACCGCGCAAAAAATACAAGAGGACAAGCATGAGCACCACCATTGATGAACTGACCATCAATTATGAAGAAAACGGCATTGATGTCGTCAAGGAACTGGACAAGGCGATTTTGAGCAAAGGCGCCTGGACCACCATTGTCTTTCGCTACCAGCAATGGGAAGCGGCCAAAGACGCCTACAGCAAAGACCGCTACAGCATTCGCCGTTACAAAAAAGTTGGCGGCGAATACAAGGCCCAGTCAAAATTCAACATATCGAGCAAGGATCAGGCGGAAAAGCTTGTCGCCATTCTCAATGAATGGATTACGGAAGAAGACGCCCCTGAGGCCAAATAGCTGCGGGCCTCTTGCCCCCCGCCAAGTTGCCTGTCGCCTTTTTTCGCGCTATATGGTCGCGAGTGTTTTTTTGATTGTACTGTAATGCGTGTAGCTTTTTTCCAACTCTATTCCCGAGGCTTTTTGCGTGTATTTTTCCTTTGTCTCCCCTTTGTTGCGGCTGTATGTTGCTGCCCTTGCCGTCCTCTTGCTCCTGCCTGCGCCTGCGGCATTTGCCACCAGCCCGGAAGCGCCTGCCAATGAAGCCGCGCGTGTCCGGGCAGAGCTCGCCCAAAAGCCTTACGGCAATTTCAAGGGTTCTGTGCATCCTTCCTGGGCACCCCTGTATAACCGCCTGTTGAAAGACTCCGGGGTGAACAAAAAAAGCCTGGATGTGTTCCGCCATCTTCCGGCCTATTCCGCGGACCCCATGGGCAAGAAAATCCGGGAGATGTATACGAACGCTTTTCGTAAAAACCCCGACGCCCCGCCCAGGGTCGGCGTGCGGATGCGCATTTACAAAAACATCGTTACCACTACCAATATAGGCCGCTGCCGCGACTTTTTGGCCCGGAACAAGAAATATTTCGATGCTGTGGAAAAAAAATACCCGATTCCCCGCAACATCATAGTCGCGCTGTTGTACGTGGAAACCAAGCTCGGCGTGTATGTGGGCAAGGATAACGCCCTGTGGAGCCTGGCCTGCATGGCCGCCGCCAACCGGCCGGAGCGGGTGGCCCCGGCCATTAACGACCTGGCCTTTACCACCGAACAGGGAGAATGGCTGCAA
The DNA here is from genome assembly GCA_030266525.1 of Desulfovibrio sp. OttesenSCG-928-G15. Next base: position 5,465 of record JAJDIC010000050.1, read on the forward strand.
ACAAAGCTGAATGAAAAATCCGGCTGGGCTTACAAGGAACTCAAAGCCCTGCTCAACTTCTGCTCGGTTAACCGGCTGGACGCTTCCTGCATGCCCGGGTCTGTTTACGGAGCCATCGGCATGTGCCAATTTATGCCCTCAAACCTTGAGCCTTATGGAGATGACGGCGACGGCGACGGCGTGGTCAACCTTTTTCACGAGCCGGACGCCATTTTCAGCGCTGCCAAATACCTGCACAAGCACGGCTGGGACCAGGGCGCGAATGTCGCCACCCAGCGCAAGGTACTCAAACGTTATAACAACCTCAATATTTACGCCAATACCATTCTTACCCTGGCAGAATCTGTTCGCACCGGCACTGTTCTCGCCGGTCCGCCGGACATGCCCGCGCTTGCGGCAGCGCCGAACAAACGCGCGGCGGCCCAAAGCGGGGGCGCAGCCTCCCCAAAAGCTCCGTCAAAGAAAAAGGCCCAAAAGGGCGCGGCGAAAAAAAACCCGAAATCCAAAAAATAAGGAAGCGCTGAGAACCATGAAACGTCTTTTCGGCACTGACGGCATGCGCGGCACGGTAAACCAGTATCCCATGCTCCCGGACCTGGCTCTGCGGGTCGGACTTGCGGCGGGCTCTTACTTTCGCACCGGAGAAAAGCGGCACAGGGTTGTTATCGGCAAAGACACGCGCCTTTCCGGCTATATTTATGAAAACGCCCTGACAGCAGGACTGTGCGCTTCGGGTATGGATGTGTTCCTTGTCGGACCGCTGCCAACCCCGGCCATTGCTTTTTTGACCCGAAACATGCGTGCGGATTTTGGCATTGTTATTTCCGCTTCCCACAACCCCTTTCAGGATAACGGCATCAAGTTTTTCGACTCACAGGGCTTCAAGCTGCCGGACAAGGTGGAGAGCATAATCACCGACATGGTGCTTGACAATGAATGGGACTGGGACTACCCCGCGCCGGACAAGGTAGGGCGGGCCTTTAAAATTCAGGACGCGCCGGGCAGATACATCGTTTCCCTGAAAAACAGCTTCCCCACCAGCATGAGCCTGGAAGGCATCCGGGTGGTTCTGGACTGCGCCAACGGCGCCAACTACCGGGTTGCGCCCATGGCCCTGAAAGAACTGGGGGCGGAGGTCGTATCCATCGGCATTTCACCGGACGGGCTGAACATCAACGACAAGGTCGGCTCTTTGCACCCGGAAGTTACCGCGGCCAAGGTGCGCGAGACCCGCGCCGACATCGGCATTGCCCTTGACGGCGACGCGGACAGGGTAATCGTGGTTGACGAAACAGGCAACATACTCGACGGCGATCAGATTCTTGCTGTTTGCGCCCTTGATTTTATGGAAAAGGGGCAGCTTCCCGGAAACAAGCTTGTCGGCACGGTCATGAGCAACCTTTCGCTTGAAATATTCATGCGCAAGCATGGCGGCGAACTGTTGCGGGCCGATGTCGGCGACAGGTATGTCACGGAAATGATGCGTGAACACGGAGCCACGCTTGGTGGCGAACAATCCGGCCATATCGTCTTTATGGACCACGGGACCACCGGCGACGGCCTTTTGGCGGGCTTGCAAATCTTGCGCATCATGCGCGAAAGAAAACAGCCCCTTTCCCAACTGGCCAACCTGCTCAAACGCCTGCCGCAAAAACTGCTTAACGTGCGGGTGCGGGAAAAACTCCCCTTTGAAGACATTCCCGCCATTCAGGAGTCCGTGGCCAAGGCGGAAAAAGCCCTTTCCGATCAGGGCCGCGTGCTGCTGCGCTATTCCGGGACGGAAAAGCTGGCTCGAGTCATGGTGGAAGGCTATGACGAAGACCAGGTTGAGCGCATCGCGAAAGAAATTGCCGATGTGCTGCGCTCCACGCTTGGATAAAGCCGCTGCTCCTGGTGTATAACAAACACACACGCTGAAACGTTTTCCCCGGAAAATGTTTCAGCGTGTGTTTTTTTTGCGATGCATGTTCTGCCATCGCGCCTGCAAGCCACCGATTCTACCACATTTCTATTCCCATTTATTTCAAAATATGCAATGGTTAGTTTGACTTTTCCGCAACTCGCGCTCATGCGCCCTACCTTTTTCGGGAGTATACCGCCAATGAACATACGTAAAGTTGTTATTCCTGTGGCCGGCTGGGGAACCCGTTCGCTTCCGGCAACCAAGAACATTCCCAAGGAAATGCTTCCGGTCTACAACAAACCCGGCGTGCAGTATGTTGTGGAAGAAGCCATAAGTTCCGGTATTGACCATGTGGTCTTTATTACCAACCGGGATAAAAACGTTATTGAAGATCACTTTGACTACAACCTGCAACTGGAAGGCGTTCTCGAACGCGCCGGAAAACTGGAACAGCTGGCCATGATTCGTCAGGTTGCCGAAATGGCCAACTGCATCTCCATTCGCCAGAAGCAACAGCTTGGCCTGGGCCATGCCGTGATGTGCGCCGAAGATGTTGTCGGCTCGGATGATGCCTTTGCGGTCATGGTCGGTGACGACCTGCTGTTCGGCATGACCCCCGGCATTCAGCAGCTTGCAGATGTTGCCCGCAGCGAGCGTCTGCCAGTTATCGGAGTGATGGAAGTACCGCAGGAGCGGGTAAGCCGCTACGGCATCATTTCCGGCACAGAAATATCGCCGGGCATTTTCCGGGTGGAAAAGCTGGTAGAAAAACCGGCGGTCGAAGACGCCCCCTCGCGCATGGCCATTATCGGCCGCTATGTGCTTACGCCGGACATTTTCGGCCACCTGCACAAGGTTAAACCCGGCCACGGCGGAGAAATTCAGCTCACAGACGCCCTGCAAGGTCAGGCAGACGGCAAGGGGCTGCTCGCGGTCAAAATTCGCGGCATGCGCTTTGATGCGGGCGATTGGGCGGAATATCTGACCGCCAACATCTATTTCGCCCTGCAAGATGAATCCCTGCGCTATGACCTCATTCGCCACCTGAAACCCCTGCTTCCCTGGGGCGAAATGTCCGACACCAAGCTGTAGGAACAACCGCCTCTGGCTCAAACTCTTTCGTAGTCCCAATAAAAGCATCCCCGGTTCGCCTCATGAACCGGGGATGCTTTTGCATGGCAGGCGAATTTCAACCCGCCGCCTATTTCGCCTTGTCAATCCAGGCGGAAAAGGCTGTCAGGAAGCTGGTGAGAAACTTTGCCGTGCCTTCATTGGTGACTGTGCCGTCTTCTTCAATCAGGCCGGGCTTGTCCTGGATGTAGACTTCGGGCTGCACGGTCAGGCGCATGCCAAGGAAGCCCGCCACACTGCGCAGGTGAGATTGGGCCACGGCCGTGCCCACGCCGCCGCCGCTGGCTCCTGCCATGGCCGCAGGCTTGTTCGCCCATACGCCCTGGCCTGCGGGGCGCGACCCCCAGTCCAGAGCGTTTTTCAACACACCCGGTATGGAGCGGTTGTATTCCGGGGTTACCAGCAACACAGCGTCACACGCGGCAACGGTTTTTTTCATACGGGCCACTTCCTCGGGGAGCGCCTCTTCCAAATCCTGGCTGAACAGGGGCAGGGAAGCGATATCCACATAGGTGAAGGTAAACAGATCCTTACCCAGCTTTTCCAGAGCCAGAGCCAATTTCTTGTTCATGGAATCCTTGCGCAAACTGCCGACTACAACAGCAATTGAATACATGATGATCTCCTTTTGCGCCTTGCGCTTCAAGAGTGTGATGTTGAAAAAAGAAGTACTGCACCGCGTTTTGCATAGCGCGCAATACAGTACGCAAAACCATATATACAGCATAACACAGTACACAGGGAGTGCAAGCGAATCGCGAAAGTACGGGGAAAAGAAATAAAAAGCGGGAAATCCCTTGTGCCAGTTAGAGCAGAGCAACTTTGAAATTTGCCGCTTAACGGCGGGCAAAGCCCGCCTACGGCAAACGCAAGGCAAGGATTTGCGGACAAATCCTTGCAGAGCATGTATACATTTTCAATGGTAAAAGGCTTTAGCCAGCCCAGCAGGCGGACAGCAGATCGGCGTGTGTGCGCATATAGTCGGCCACGCCGGGAGAAACGAGAAAATCCAGGCATTTCCCGGACAGAAAGCGCTCTCGAACCAGGGTGGAACTGACTTCAAAGACAGGCTGCGGCACCAGCATAAGCAAAGCGCCGTTTTGCAGGGAAAAGGCTTCGCCCACCCCCGGACAAGGGCAAGGAGCGGGCGCGGCATCCGGCCAGTGGGCACCGGTTATTGCTCCAAAGCGCTCCGGTGCGGCGTCACTACGCGGCAGCACAACAAGGTCTGCATAGCGCGGGATATCCCGCCACAAATGCCAGGTGGGCAGACGTTCATAATCTTCACTGCCCATGAGAAACACCAGCCGTTTGTCCGGGTGCGCCTTGGCAAGCAAACGAAGGGTATCAGCGGTATAGGAGGGGCCTTCGCGTTCGTTTTCTACCTGGCTTACGGCAATGTTCATGGGGCTGTGCATATCTGCAAGAGCGGCGCGAAGCATATCGCAGCGAACCGAAAAGGGCAAAAGGCCCTTGGCCGGTTTATGCGCGGGCAGCGCCACCGGCACAAACAAGGCCTCTTGAGGCAGCAGCACCTCCATGGTTTCGATAAGAATGCGCAAATGCCCGATATGCGGGGGGTTGAAGCTGCCGCCAAAGAGTAAAAGCCAGCTCCTGCTCATGCCAGCTCCGCAGGATACAGCGCACAACGCACACTTCTGCCGGAACCGGCAGGGTCAGCCGGGACATTTTTGAAAGCAGCAGCGCCCGCTTCACCGCGAGCCGTCCAGGGCACAAGCGCCGGTGTATTTTCCCGGCAAACAGGCATGGCCCTGGCACAGCGCGGGACAAAGGGGCAACCTTGCGGTTTTTGCCCGCCCGGGCCTTCTGCCACAGAAGTCGCGCCATGCAATTTGGCTGCTTCTTCCTGCCGGGTGGCGGTGCCGGGCACGGAATCAAGCAGCAAGCGGGTGTAGGGGTGAAGCGGCGCGGCAAAAAGGGCCTCTGCCGGTCCTTCTTCCACGACCAGCCCGTTATACATCACCGCGACCCGGTCGCTCATGTGGCGCACAACGGCGAGGTCGTGCGAAATAAAGCAATAGGCCAGCCCGAGAGCCTGCTGCATGTCGCCCAAAAGGTTCAGCACCTGCGATTGCACAGAGGCGTCCAGCGAAGAGGTCGGCTCGTCGCAAACGACAAAAGAAGGCCGCGTAACCAAAGCCCTGGCAATGGCAATGCGCTGTCGCTGCCCGCCGGAAAATTCATGCGGATAGCGTTTGGCCGCGTCCGCACTGAGGCCGACCTCTTCCAGCATGGTCATGGCTTTTTCCTGAATACACCGCTCGGTCAGGGAACCCTCTTCCCCTGCGCGCCAGGCAAAGGAGCAGCGCAAGGGCTCTGCCACGCTTTCGCCCACGCGCATCCGGGGGTTGAGCGAAGACTGGGGGTCCTGAAAAACCATTTGAACTACCCCGGCCAAATTTTTACGAAAGGCCCGGTAATCCTCATGCGCCGCAGGGTTATACAGCGGCTTGCCGCTGACAAGCACTTCTCCGCCAGTCGGAGGCAAAAGCCCCACCAGCATCCGCCCGAGTGTGGACTTGCCACAGCCCGACTCCCCCACGATACCCAGTGTTTCGCCCTGACAAACGTGCAGGGAAACATCGCGCACCGCATCAGGCGCGGGGTTTTGTGAACGCGCGCCGGAACGGACAAAGCGTTTACGCAGATGCCGCGTTTCAACAAGCGCTTCGGGTGTCAAGCTTTCCACCGGAGTCGTTTCCCAAAAAAGCACTGAGTAATGTCTTTTTTGCTCCCCGGCAGCGCCCGGGCCTGAGCGGGCTCATCCCGCACGAAGCGCATGCATGTCTTGATACACGTCGCTCCGCCCGGAATTCGCCTTCCTTGCCAGTGAACAAAAATTCTCATTAATCAGCACTTCTCTAATAGTATGAGATGAAAAAACGGCAGGTTGCAAGGCTGGTTATCCAGACCGCAAACTATATTTGCAGCGAACCGCGAAACGCGTCCCAGGACGAGATGCCGTATTTCTTGGTCAGCTTAGGTAGTTCTGCGGCTATGCGAAAGGCCGTATCAGGCCGGGTAAAGTTGGCGCTGCCAATTTGCACGGCATGCGCCCCGGCCAGGATGAATTCCAGCACGTCCTCTCCGTTGCGAATGCCGCCCACGCCGATTACCGGAATAGATACCGCCCGGCTTACCTGCCACACGCAGCGAAGGGCTACCGGTTTGATGGCCGGGCCGGAAAGTCCGCCCGTAACGTTGGCCAGAAGGGGTTTACGCGTGGCAAGATCCACGCCCATGCCGGTAATGGTGTTGATACAGGAAAGCGCGTCCGCCCCGGCACTTTCACAGGCTTTGGCAATGGCTACGATATCGGTGACATTGGGCGAAAGCTTGACAATAACCGGCATGAGGGGCGCGTTTTTCCGCACTGCCTGCGTAACAGCGGCTGCCATGTCGGCGTTTTGCCCAAAGGCGACGCCGCCTTCCCCCACGTTCGGGCAGGAAATATTCACCTCCAGCGCGGCCACGCCCCCGTGAACGGCAATACGCGCCGCCAGTGCGCCAAAGTCTTCCACACTGGTCGCGTACAGGTTGGCGATAACCGGCAGTTCAGGCGGAAGCTGGGGCAGTTTTTCCCGCAAAAACACATCCACCCCGCAGTTTTGCAAGCCGACGGCATTTAGCATGCCGCAAGGGGTTTCCGCAATTCTTGGCATGGAATTGCCTTCTCGCGGGCTAAGGGAAAGTCCCTTGACGACTATGCCGCCAAGGGTGGTCAAATCGCCGAAAGGCGCAAATTCCAGCCCGTAGCCAAAGGTGCCGGAAGCGGTAAGCACAGGGTTTTTCAGCGCCAAAGACGCAGCCGGGCCTTGCAGGGTAACGCGCAATTTATCCATGATACAACTTCGGTTTGTTATTCCAGGCTTACGTTGTCAGCCCAGAAGTTGGGGCCGCAACTGCATGTCTGTACATAGCGGGCTTCATCCGCAGGCACGGAAGACGCAAAGGGCTGGTCCGAAGCGCCGCTCCCCTCTCCTGCGGAAATATTCGCCTTGACCACACAGCCGAGACAAGCGCCAACGCCGCAGGCCATGCGCGTTTCCAGACAAAGCTGCGCTCTGGCCTTATGCCGTAAGGCGTATTCCTGGACAACCTTTAAAAACGGCGTCGGCCCGCAGGCCAGGACAAGCCCCTTTGCGTCAGCCGTATCGGCAATGCGCTTGCCCACCTTCTGCAAAAAGGCGTCGCGGTCGGCGTCGCACTGCTCAAGGTTGGCATCGGCAATGGTTTTTTCATTTATGCTGTCAAAGGGATAGCACTCCAGCGGCATCCGGTGTCCGAATTCCATATGGATATCCCAGGGCGTGGGGTGGTTATGTACATATCCTACAAAGGGGGCTATGCCTATTCCCCCGGCAAGCAGCAGAGTAGGGGTACGCGCTTCCACGGCAAAGGCGTTGCCAAGCGGCCCCCACACGTCCAGCACATCGCCGGGACTCATCTTGCTCATGGCTGTAGTGGCCCGCCCGCGAACCTGGAAAAAAATAACAAGGTCCCGTGGTGTTACCGTGCAGATGGAAAAGGGCCTGGCCCATAAAATTTCCGAGCCGGAACCGGCTTTGCGCAGCATGACGAATTGACCGGGTTGCCAGCTTTTCCACTCCGGCGGCGTAAGGCGCAGGGCAAAAAACGCGGCCTGCCCGCCGGTATTGCCGAAGGGCACTATATCCAGAACTTCGAGTTGAGTGAGCGTTGGTTGCGACATGAAGGGTCTCTAAGCTCAGATCGTGTAATACAACCTGGGAAGTCAGGGTCGGCTTCCTGTATTTGCCGAGAACCCTGTTTTTAAGTAGAAGTCAGTACGGGCGTGACGCAAAAATCGCAAACGCCGGACAGCATACAAAAACGCTACGCGCACTATTTTTCTACCGTTACTCGGCTTTTTTCTCAAGGGAAAAAGCTCCTTATTTCACAAACAGAAGCTTGTGCGCGCACTGCGAAAAAACACGGCCTGCTCCCCTCAAACCAGATCAGGCCCCCAAAAACGGACCAGGCCCCCAGGAACAAGTGATGAGTACAAAAAAAACTTCCGGCAAGCGTGGGCCTGCGGCCTCACGGGCGGCTTCCCCAAAAACAGCGTCTCCCAAGGCCGCTTCGCGCAAAAAAGCATCCCAAAAAAACGCTTCGCATAACGCTGCCACGCGCAAGGCCGAAAAAAAATCCGCGCGCAAGCCTTCGTCCGCGTCGGCCCACAACCGGGAAAAAAATACAGCACTTGCTCCGCTTCCTGAGATGGAGCGTATTTTTGCTGCAGAGCCTGACGCCGCCCATGCCCTTGCCGCCGTCCAGCACAAGCCTGAAATACTGGCCCCGGCGGGCGACATGCCCGCCGCGCTGGCAGCCCTTGCTGCCGGGGCAGACGCCATATACCTCGGCCTGAAGCATTTTTCAGCCAGAATGCAGGCCGACAACTTTGCCACGGGCGAGCTTGCCGGACTGGTTTCGCTGGCCCACGCCGAAGGGCGGCGGGTATATGTTGCCATGAATACCCTGGTCAAGCCCGCGGAGTGCGACCAGGCGTACAGGCTTATCCGCCGGCTTGCGGCAAACGTGCACCCGGACGCCTTGATCATTCAGGATCCGGCTATGCTGGACCTGGCCAGGCAGGCCGGGTTTGGTGGCGAGCTGCATCTTTCCACCCTGGCCAATGTCAGTCACCCACGCGCCCTGCAATGCGCAAAAGAGCTTGGGGCGAACCGGGTTATCGTGCCCAGGGAGCTGTCGTTTGAAGAAATGCGGCTGATGGACGCGGCCTGCCCGGACGATCTGGCTCTGGAAGCCTTTGTGCATGGCGCACTCTGTTACTGTGTTTCCGGGCGCTGCTGGTGGTCAAGCTACATGGGCGGAAAAAGCGGCCTGCGCGGGCGCTGTGTGCAGCCGTGCAGGCGGCAGTATACCCAGAAGGGCCGGGAAGAACGCTTCTTTTCCTGCATGGACCTGTCGCTGGACACTGCGGCTAAAGCTCTGCTCTCTTTGCCGCACATGCGTTCATGGAAAATTGAAGGGCGTAAAAAAGGCCCGCACTACGTGTATTACGTGACCAGCGCCTACCGCATGTTGCGTGACGAAGGGGCAAGCCCGGAAGCCGCGAAGGAAGCCCGGAACCTGCTCAGCCTCGCCCTTGGGCGACCGGGAACCCGAGCCAGGTTCATGGACGGCGGGGCCGACGCTTCACCCACCCAGTCCGGTAAAGAGGCCCAGGCCAAGGACTTTCGCTCGGCCTCGGGGCTGTTGTGCGCACGCGTCGGCAAAGCTGCGGACGGCGCAGGGTGCGCCATCAGGCCACGCATTGCCCTTTTGGCCAAAGACCTGCTGCGCATAGGTTATGAGGATGAAGCCTGGCACCAGACCCTGCCTGTAACGCGCAACGTGGACAAAGAAGAAGAATTTTCGCTGCGCGTGCCGGGCAGCAAGCGCCCCAAGCCGGGCACCCCGGTTTTTCTGATTGACCGGCGCGAGAAGGAACTGATGGACCTGCTGCGCGAATGGGGCGAAGACCTGAAACAACACACCCGCTCCTTGCCCGAACGCAAGGACGTAAGCGGACAATCCGCGCGCAAGCCTGTGGCTCACAGCATTCGCAAAGCCGGTAAAATCACGGACATACGCCTGCTAAGCTCGCTGCCGCACGGTAAAAAGGGAAAGGAAGGCATCGAGCCGAACTTCATGCAGGGGTTGTGGCTTTCGCCCAAGGCTTTGAAGGAAATTTCACGCACACTGTACAGCCGCATTTCCTGGTGGCTTCCCCCGGTAATCTGGCCGGACGAAGAAGCGGCCTGGATTCGCCTTATTCACGGCGCTCTCAGAGGCGGCGCAAAACGCTTTGTCTTGAACGCGCCCTGGCAAAGCGCCCTGTTTGCCGCCTCTACCCTGTTTACCAACAGCCCCAAAGGCAAAACAGGAGGCAGAGCGCATGCCCGTCCCGCCGTTCAACACAGCGCCCGAAGCAGCGAGCCGCACCACGGTGTGCACCTGACCGCAGGACCGTTTTGCAACCTTGCCAATGCCTGTTCCCTGCGAGTCATGCAGTCCCTGGGCTTTGAAGCGGCCATTATCAGCCCGGAACTGGGAGAAGAAGATATTCTCGCCCTTCCGGCCCAAAGCCCCCTGCCGCTCGGTATCGTTCTGGACGGCTATTGGCCGGTAGGTATTGCCCGGTACAAACCAGCCAGCATAAAAAGCCAGGAACCGTTCCAAAGTCCCAAGGGAGAGCAGTTCTGGGTCCGCCGCTACGGAGCCAATTTCTGGTATTACCCGGCCTGGCCCCTGAACCTCGGTCAATACCGGGCCAAACTGGAAGCAAGCGGCTACACCAGCTTTGTGCACATGGATGAGCACCCGCCCCAAACCCTCACCCAGGCAGAGCGACCAGGAGACTTCAACTGGAAAGTTGACGTATTATAGCGTCTGCCTCTACCGATTCCTCGGCGTACACCTGCACCCCGGAGCGCCGGAACAGGGCCGTACACATCCCCTGTCCGGGAACAAGATTTCCGGCAAAGCTGCCGTCATACACCAGGGACGTGCCGCACGACGGACTACGCTCTTTCAAAACAGCCTGCCGAATGCCGTGCTTTCGGGCAAGGGCCAGCGCAGCCTGCGCCCCTTTTTCAAAGGCAGCCGTGCAGTCAAGCCCGACAGCCGTAAGCACCCGCCCGCCAGAAATCTCACACGGTGCACGCGGAACAGGCAAACCGCCGAGCAACTCCGGGCAAACAGGCAAGGCAATACCCGCTTTGGCCAGCCGGACACAGTCTTCCCGCGCCGCCGTCCGCCCGTCGTAACGGCAAGCCTGCCCGCACAGGCAGGCGCTTATCAATACACGCGGTTTTGCCATCTCATACCCAAGTTCCCGTTTTTCCATCCCTTACAAGCCGAATGTAT
>JAJDIC010000051.1 GCA_030266525.1 Desulfovibrio sp. OttesenSCG-928-G15
AATCGCCCGAAAAGATTGCGGATTTCCTGCATTCTTTCCGGGCGTTCTGGCGACAACCAGGGGCAAAAGCCATCATGTTGTGGCACCCCTGCCGCGCTGTAAGTCCAACTGGATGGTGTCGTCGCGAGATGTCTTTTGCCCCCTGCCCGTGAGTTTGGCATTCTTACGGCTGTTCACCTTCTCCCTCTCTCGGTTTGCTGCTCTGCGGCAAGTCCGGCTTTACCGATTTGAGGGGGGGAACAACCTGTTGGAACAGTACATCTCGATATCGTTAAAACAGGTTGCCGTTTCTTTCTATCATTGCCAAAACATTGGTAATCTGTGCGCCTTCCGGGGTTTTTCGACTCATTTCGCGCTCAAGGGCGGTAATGCCCTTTATGACTGTAGAGTGCTTGCGGTTAAACACGCGCCCAATGGCTTCAAAGGAGAAATCCGTATGCTTCCTGGCCAGGAAAAAAGCTGCGTTTCGGGCAGTTACATAATTTTGCTTGCGCGAAGCCGACATAAGCTGGTCTTTGCTCAGGCCAAAGCCCCGGCAAACATGGACGATAATCGAATCCATATTCAGCACCGGGCTGTGTGAAGCGTACTGGCTTATCACTTCCCACACCATCTGCGAGGTGATGCGGCTGTTCAGGAGTTTCGCCTTGAGGATAAGGTTGTGCAAGCAGCTCTCAAGCTGACGGATATCGGCCTGGATATGACGCACAAGGACGTCTTCCACATCTTCGGGCAAAAGCACCTGATGGACGGAGGCCTTTTTGCGCAATATCTTGCGCCGGGTCTCCTCGTCCGGGCGCTCGATAAAGGTAAGCAGGCCGGAAGCAAGGCGCGATTGCAGCTGCTCGTCCATAAACTTCAAGTCCCTGGGGGCAAAAGAGCTGGTAAATACCACCTTACTGCCTTTGTCGCCCAGCGCTTTGAGCGTTTCCAAAAACTCCGCCTGCATCTTTTCCTTGCCTTGCAAAAAATGCAGGTCTTCGAGGAGCAGTAAGTCAAGGTTGCGATAATGCGACTTGAAGCTGTCTGTCGTCTGCGTTTTCAGCGACTGATAAAAGGCCGAGGCAAAAGCTTCCGCAGTAAGGTACTCCATTTGCGGGCGGCGGCGATTGCACACTTCACCCAACTTTTTCCCCACAGCCTGGATAAGGTGCGTTTTACCAAGCCCCGGCGCGGAGCTTAAAAACAGCACGTTGGAAGAGGCAGTGTGCGAGCACATACTGCGCGATGCTTCATAGGCAAAGGCGTTGCACGGGCCGACAACAAAGTCTTCAAAAGAAAAGCGCCAGTCCGGGGTATTGGAAGCGGAGGTATCCGGCCGCGATTGCTGCGCAGGCAGAGAAAGCTGTATGGCCGGCAAAGGCCGTGGAGCCGGAGCAGTGTTCAAGGTATTGCCGCAAACGAGAGCCGGACGCGGGGGGGGGGTATCGCCATGCAAAAAACCGGACCCGGCCTGACGCGAATCGGAAAAAGACTGCCGGGAATCAGGCTGAATAACGCCGGAAGCGGCATACAGGGCACGGGGCGAGTCCGGGTTTGTGACGCCCATTGCCTTGTCCGAAGCCAAAGCATGGACAGGGGCGGAATTTTGAGCGGGGGCGTGAGCAGAAGTAAAGGCAGAAGCAAAAGCCTGCCTATCGGCCACATCGGTCTGAACCTGCAAACCTGTCGGAACCGGGGCTCCCGGGCCGGACTGAGCGGGGAGCATTCCCCCTTGCGTACACGTCATTGGGCCGTTTTGGGTAAAATCCATGCATGAAGCGCTATTTTTGCCGTATGCCACGGCAGGCAGACTGTCATCCTTGACCGGCACAAAGTCCCCGGCATTCTGTTTTGCATCTTCAGGCGTAAAAAATGAAGCGAAAACCGCCGGCCTGCATTCCACCCTTACCGGGCACGGCATGCCAAACACTTCCGAGCTTGCGACCATGAGGTCTTCAAGATACCAGGCGCGTACATGCGCTGCGCCAAACTCAGTCTGAGAGCACAAAACAAGGGACTCATCCTCCCAAAGAGGATGCAGAGAAGCCAGCCAGGCTCTCACCTGACCGGATGAAGGCAGCCTTTTTGCCAAAATAGACTGAATCCTGGACCATTTCGTTCGCATGGGTACGGTAATAGTAGAATGAAGCTCGGCAAACAACGCGGGTATAAAACCCTTTATCAGCGGAACCGGCAAAACCAATCCACAAAACAAAACACATATAACTATGCGTTTTTTAATGCTTTATAATAGCACAAGCATTCATGCGCAATACCCGAAAAACCAATGCCCACAAGGGCGGCAGGCCTGTATTTTTTGGAACGCCCACAGGAAGAAAAAACATTACCAACATACAATATATAAAATATCTTCAAAAACCTCAATTTTTCTCTATTTTACTCAATTATAAAACACTGGCCGACAAAAAACCTTTGGAAAAAAAATGTGTTAATGTATTCGCCAAAATGCAGATTTATACGTGAATTTATTAGACTTTTTTAAAAGAAGACACAACATTAAGCTAGCGGATATCTCCCACAGGTGAATGCTTCTCCCTCGGGGCAGTAGCCAAGCCGCTCACAACGTGCACCGGCTTTGGCAAAAACCGAAGGCAACACAGCCCGGCATTCCTTGAGCATGGCCCTTGCCATGGCCCGAATTTCCCACTGGGCGCGGGAACAGCACCGGTGCTCAAAAAAGTTGAGTAGCGAGCGGCAGTTCATAGTCAGCACGATGCGCGTTTCTGCCGCCTGAGGCAGCAGAAAACGGGCGTCTTCTTTGGATTTGTCGTGTCCGTCTTTTTCAAGCATATCTTTTACTTCGCGGTACGCATCGCCAATTTCTTCAATGCAACGCAAAAACCGCTCCTTTGCAGCGGAATTTTTTTCAATGGCGGGGGGAAGAATGTAGTTGAAGGCGCTGCCATCCACATAACGCTGACTTTGCTGTGAGTACGACGCGATACGGTGGCGGACAAGCTGGTGGGTCAAGGCCCGCGAAACGCCCTCGGCGGCAAAGGTAAAACTGACGTGCTCGATAGGGCTGACGTGACCGGAGGCCATGACCTTCTCAATAAATTCCGACTGCTTTTCCTGGGGAATTTCCCCGTTTTGCAGCTTCGGCCACATATCGGCCACAAAGCCCGCATGATAACACTGTCGAAAAGAAGCATATATAAGGGAAAGAGCATCAGGCGTATACGCCAGAAGTTCCACACGAAGCTTGGCCTGAGACATGACGACTCCTTGAATATGAAGTAAAAAGGGGAGCGGACTCTTTCATCCATGACCGTAAGGGGATTCTGCCGTAACGCGGACAAGGGGCATTTTGTGGCTGCATAATCCGGAGATTACGCAATCTAGCCAAGCATATGCAGATGCTTGTATGCCTTTGCAGTAGCCATGCGCCCTCTTGGCGTGCGCTTCAAAAAACCGCTCTGAATGAGGTACGGTTCATAGATATCCTCAATGGTGCGCACATCCTCTGAACAAGCCACGGCCAGGGTTTTCAAACCGGCCGGACCGCCCCCGTATTGCTCTATCAACACCTGAAGCAATTTTCTGTCCATCTGGTCGAGTCCGCTTTCATCAACATCCATGCGGGCAAGCGCGTGGGCGGCCTCTGCTTCACCGATAGAGGACGAGCCATGCACAGTGGTAAAGTCCCGCACCCTGCGCAACAGCCTGTTGGCAATTCGCGGGGTTCCGCGTGAGCGCCGCCCGATTTCCAGCGCGCCTTGATCTGTTACCGCGACCTGTAAAATGCGGGCTGTGCGTTTGACTATGCGGGCCAGTTCATCCGGCGAGTAAAATTCCAGACGCAGCAAAACGCCAAAGCGATCACGAAGCGGAGAAGAAAGCAGACCGATGCGCGTGGTCGCCCCGACCAGAGTGAACGGCTCAAGCTCAATTTTCACGGTACGGGCACCAGGCCCCTGCCCGATAACCAGGTCCAGCTTGAAATCTTCCATGGCCGGGTACAACACCTCTTCCACGGCAATGGGCATGCGATGAATTTCATCTACGAACAGTATGTCGTTATGGGAAAGGTTGGTCAGAATCGCGGCCAGATCGCCGCTGCGCTCAAGAACAGGGCCGGAAGTGGAAACTATGTTTACCCCAAGTTCGGCAGCCATAATCTGGGCCAGGGTGGTCTTGCCAAGGCCGGGGTTTCCGTGGAACAGGGTATGGTCTAGAGCCTGGCCCCGTTCTTTGGCAGCCTGCAAATATACTTGCAGGTTCGCCCTCAGGTCTTCGTGGCCGATGAATTCGCTCAAGCTGCGCGGGCGAAGCTGCTCATCAGCCTGCGGCCCGGAAAGATAGTCTGTATCGTGCCCGTCCATCAGCGGTTCCTCACCAGGGCCTTGAGCGAGGCCCGAAGCGCCGCGCTGACATCCAGGTCGTTTTCTTTCTCAAGCACGTCTTTGGCGGTTTGCAGGGCTTCTTCCTCATCATAGCCAAGGTTGACCAGCCCGGCCACCACATCGGCAAGAACGCCGGGGCTTTTAAGAGCGCCCTTTACAGGCAGGGAAGCCGCATCGCCCTTGAGCTTATATTTCAGCTCGAGAAAAATCTGCTGACCGGTCTTTTTACCGATGCCGGAAACCCTGGTCAGGGAAAGCATATCGTCTTCTGCGACCATCCTGCGCAAATCATCAGACCGGAACACGGACAATATGGCCATGGCGGTACGCGCCCCAACCCGTGATATGGAAGTCAGAACAAAAAAGGTGTTCCGCTCGTCCCAGCTTTCAAAGCCATACAGCTCAAGCGCATCCTCACGAACAACGGTGCCGGTAAAAAAATGCACACTTTCGCCCTGCCCCGGAAGACGGGAAAGGGCGTGCGAGGTCAAAAAAACCTCATACCCCACCCCGCCTGGTGTGATCACCACGCAGGCGTTTTCCGTAATCTCGGCAATACGTCCTTCCACATAGGCTATCATGCTCAACCTCATACAGACAAAAATGCCCGCTTTCACAATCAGCACAAAAAAAATCCGACCGGGGCCTTACTCTTGCCGGACAAACATATACGAAATCCGCCCGCTTGAAAACGCTCTCACGGTCTTGCTGTTTTTACAAAAGATTGGCGGCCACAGCCCGCCACACATCGTCCGGATCAATCAGGGTCATGCAGTGGTGGTGCCCCTTTGGGCAGGCCCTGTGCCCGTGCAGTCCGCACGGGCGGCAATCCAGAGCGTATTCTTGCACGGCAGAGAGCGGACCGCGGGGAAAAAAACCCAAAGCGCGCACGGTCGGACCAAACACGGCCACGACAGGCACCCCTTGCACCCAAGCCAGGTGCATCGGGCCGGAATCATTGGTCAAATAACAGCGAAGTCCGGCAATATGCGCGGCAAGGTCCTGCAAAGTGAGCATACCGGAAAAATCCACAAGTTGCGCCATCTGCGCGGGTGTAACACTGTCGGCAATAGCCGCCTTTACTTTGTCGGCCACGTCTTCCTCGCCGCGGCCTGCAAACAGCACCACCTTTGCCCCCTGCTTGAGCGCCCTTGCGCCCACAGCGGCAAAACCGGATACGGTCCAGCGCTTGGTCGGCCAGACGGAGCCGGGGTGTATGCCGAGAACATGGCTTCCGGCCTCGGCAAAAAAAGCATCGGCCCGCTCCACAGCGGCCGGGTCCAAACGCAACAAGGGCTGCGCAGCAACAGGGCCTTCCCCGAGAGGCTTCAAAAGTTCAAGTAACCGTTCAACTTCTTCCAGTTCCTGAAAACGCCGGTCCACGGTATGCGTATAGGCAAGAGGAGCCAAAGCCGCGCCCTTGTAGCCGATGCGCATTGCCGCGCCACTGGCGATTGCAAGCATGCTGCTGCGCAGGCTAGTATGGGGAGAAACCCACAGGTCATAGCCTCTGGTCGCAATATCACGGGCCAGACGGAAGCTGCCCGAAAGGCCTCTTTGCGCTCCGCGCTTGCTGTAGGGGTAAACCGCCGCGATATCCGGGTGAAAGGAAAAGAGTGATTCCAGCCCCCCGCGAACATACAAGTCGATGGGGGCAGCCGGGAATCGCAGTTTCAGACTCTGCACAAGGGGGAGAGTAAGCACGGCATCGCCAAGAAAGGCCGTGTTCCATACGGCTATGCGCCGCATGACCAGCCCTGGCGCATACTGAGCAGACGAACCACTTCATCCAGTTGAAAAAAGGAAGAAAGCACCAGGTGGGGATACCTGGGAACATCGGGCGAATCCACAAAATGGATACAGGCACCCTTTCGCGGCAAAATAATCTCCAACGAAGCTGCGGTAGCCGGCCCCTTGCCGGTAAGAACCAGACCGCGCAAAGCCAGGTTGGCGTTGGCGCCGAAAAGAATATCCTCTTCCTTGTCGCCAATCATCATGGTTTCTTCGGGTTTGATTCCATACGCTTTTTGCAGGGCCTGCCACATGCCCAGGCTCGGTTTGCGGCAGTTACACCCGGCTTCCGGCGCGTGCGGGCAGTATATAATGTCGGTCAGGGTAACCCCTTTGGCCTGCAACAGCTCGGACATACGCTTGTTTACGGCGTCTGCCGCTTCGCGGGGAAACATTCCCCGCCCGATGCCGGACTGGTTGCTGACCACAAACAGACGAATCCCCAGCTTGGTCAAATGGGAAAGAGAGTCGGCGACACCGGGCAGCAGCTTAACCCCTTCCGGTTTGGAGAGGTAATGCTTATCCTCGATGATTGTGCCATCTCTGTCGAGTAATACTGTAGTAATTCTGGGCATCCGAAACTCTTGGCGCAAACCTGGAGCAAAAGGATCACAAAACACGGGCCGGGCCACAACAAAAAATTGTGTCATGAAGCGTCCGTTTTGGCAAGAGAAGGTCAACGCTTTCACCAATTCCTGCTTTGCCCGCTCCGGTGCTGTTCCGTGTTGTCTCGGCGCTGTCTTGCCTTTGCGCGTAAAAAGCGATATATGACCACGCAGCAGGGTTTTTCTCTCACCCCTGCAAACACTTACCAGAGGTTTCACATGGCCCGCAAAAAAGGGAAAGGCTTGTATCTTGCCACGTTCCTGCTGTTCGTAGCGGGCGCGGGCTACCTCGCGTTTGCCGGTTTTTCCAATAACAGCGTGTATTTTTTAAATGTTTCCGAAGCGCTGACCATGCCCGCAGACAAATTGCAATCCGCCCGCCTTTTTGGCACGGTCAAAGCTGAAGGCATTGGCAAACTTCCCGGAAAACCGGGGGTGTCCTTCCTGCTGGAAGACAAGGACCATCCGCAACAAACGCTCTCGGTAGTCTTTGAAGGCGCCGTCCCGGACACCTTCAAGGCCGGCGTGGAAGTCATCGTGGAAGGCAGCCTTGACAGCGGTCGGGCTGCGTTTACAGCCAAGACACTCATGACCAAATGCCCGTCAAAGTACCAGCAGGAAAACAGAACTTGATGACGGCACACGAAAGCGCTGTGAAGCGTAGTTTTTCAGTGTAACCCAGTACCAGACTGCTTCCCGTTTCATTCTCGGTTCGCCCATGGCAGAGGGCGGCAGGCCGTTCCACATCTATGCCGTCGGCGCGGCAGGAGTTGCTATGCCTTTGTATTCCTTTGCCTCCAATTTGCTTAACACATGCCTTGGTATCACCCTGCTTGCCGCCTTGTTCTCCCTTTGGCAGATATGCCAAGGGTATATTGCCGCAGCGCCCGGACGCTCCCGCCCTGTGGACCATGGACCGCTTTTCGCCGGTTCTGCTTTCTATCCCATAGTGATTGGCGTCTTTTTGACCCTTTGCACGGTCATACTCACCTACGCCTTTATCAACCATGATTTCATGCTCGAATATGTCGCCCAGTATTCCGACAAATCCTTGCCCCTGTTTTACCGCATTACCGCAGTTTGGGCCGGACAGGACGGCTCTTTGCTCTTTTGGGCCTGGTCAGTGGGCATCGGCGCGGCGGCTTTTGCCCTGGCCCCTTCGTTCAGGGCGCTCGGTCGGGAAACGCGGCTATGGTATTCACTGTTATTCTATCTGATCATGGCCTTTTTCATGCTGCTTATCGCGGGTTGGAGCAACCCCTTTACCCTGCTTTCGTTTACCCCGGAAAACGGACGTGGCCTGAACCCCTTGTTACAGAACCCAGGCATGATTTTTCACCCGCCGCTCCTGTTTCTTGGTTATGGCGGCTTTGTCGTGCCGGGCTGTCTTGCCCTGGCCCAAACCTTAAGCGGCAATCTGTATGATCCCAAAGGCGGGACAAGAAGCGAAGAGTCCTGGGCAACAGCCAGCCGCCCCTTTATTCTTGTCGCCTGGTCCCTGCTGACGGCGGGCATTATTCTTGGCGCGTGGTGGGCGTATATGGAGCTTGGCTGGGGCGGGTACTGGGCTTGGGACCCGGTGGAAAACGCCTCGCTCATTCCCTGGCTTGTGGCCTCTGCCTATCTGCACACCGGGGTTATAGGCAGCCGCAGAAACAAACTGCACAGAACCAACGTGTTCCTGATGGCGCTGACCACCATTTCCGCATTTTTCGCAACCTACCTTGTGCGCAGCGGCGTTGTGCAGTCTCTGCACGCCTTTGGCAGCGGGAGCGTTGGCGGCCCGCTGCTCATCTTCATTTTCGCCTTCCTGTTTATTTCCATAATCGCCCTTTTGTGCGCCCCGGGCAAAGCGAGGTGGCAAACGCCCCCGATGCTGACGCAAGGGCTTTGCCTGCTGGTTATGGGCTGTATTGCCTATATTGCCTGGAGCCTCTGGTTTGTTTCCACTCCGCCAAAGTATGTCACCCTGACCCTTCTGTTTTCGCTGGCGGTGCTGCTGGTGCTCAATATGCGCGTAGCCCCGGAAGGCGAGGAACTGGAAGATCTGACCAGCAAGGAAGGGCTGCTCATGCTCGTGTGCTGGCTGTTACTGGCCATATCGCTGTTCATCCTGATTGCCACCATGTGGCCGGTTATTCTGGCTACGCTGCAAGACTACGCTTCGGTCCTGCCTAACTTCCTGGGCAACGCTTTACCGGAAAAACCCATGGGCCTGGAACCGGCCTTTTACAATACTACCTGCCTGCCCCTTTTCGCATTGCTGGCGGTATTGCTGGTGTTTTGCCCCTTTCGTAAATGGAAGGTGCGCGAATTCGATTTTTCCGGCGTAAACGCCAAGTCAGCCGGAATTTTCGCTGCCTGTGCGCTGGGTATGGCTCTTGTGATCGGCTTCTTGCTTTACGCCACCTTGCACATTACCGCCCCGACAAGCCTCGTTCCCCTTGCCCTGGCCCTGGGCGCTCTTGGCGGTTTTGCTGTACATCTGTTCTTTTACGGACAAAAAAGCGAAGGCAATTTCACCCAGCCAAAGGATTTTGCCTTCATTCTGCTTTCTGCCCTGGCCATGGCGTACGGCCTGGCCCTTTGCGGCATAATTCAACCAACTGCCCTGCTTGCCGCCTCATGCGCCATGGCGGCGATGATGGGAATTGCCTTTGTGTTTTTTTCCAACCGGGGGCTTCTTTCCATACCTACCACCCTTGCCGCGCACGGCGTACATATCGGCATATTGCTCTGCATTCTCGGAGTTGCCTTTTCCGGCCCCTACCAACAGCAATACACCCTTGAAATGGGTCGCAAGCAAGAAGCCGGCGCTGGAAAGTATCGCATCGTACTCAACGAACTGTATGAAGGCTCATCACAGATAAACGAAGCGGGAGATCCCAACTTTCATTTCCTTGAAGCGGAACTCCTGGTCGCCAACGAACAAGGAGAAGTGCTCGGCAAACTCGCGCCACAGCGAAGGGTTTACGCCAACTTTGAAAACCAGGCGTATGCGGAAGTGGACACCCTGTTCAGCCTGGGCAACGAAGTGTACGCAACCCTGCTTGGCGTGGACAAGGCCAACCGGGCCACCATTGCCGTGAACGTCAACCCGCTTGTCAACTGGCTGTGGATTGGCGGCACCATCATGAGTCTTTTCCCCTTCCTCGGCCTTGGCCGGGTGCGTCGCAGAACCGGCATGACAGATGACTCAACCCGGACAGGTCGCGCCGAAGCAAAGGCCTAAAGGCGAATCATGCGTATATGCGTCAACAAGCTCTCGCACTTTTACGGCTCGCGGCTGGTGTTTAAAGACCTCAGCTTTTGCTTGCCTGCGACCTCTGTAACCTTGCTTGCCGGGGCCAACGGCGCGGGGAAGTCCACCTTGCTCAAAATTCTGGCCGGTCTTGTACACCCAAGCGCCGGGGAAGTGAGCTATCCGGATCGGAATAATACTGCGGCAGAAGGCGACCAGAGCATAGGCTATCTGGGCCACCAGACCTTCATCTACCCGGAAATGACCGCGGCGGAAAACCTTTTGTTCTGGGCCAGGCTTTACGGCAAAAGCATCGAGCCGGAAAAAGAGCTCGCAAGGGTCGAGTTGGCCATGTTTGCCGATGAAAAGGCGGGCGGCTTCTCGCGGGGCATGGCCCAGCGCCTGAATCTTGCCCGAGTGTTCATGCTGCAGCCGGATATTGTGCTGCTTGACGAACCGGGAACCGGGCTTGATACGCGCTCTACCGCCATTTTACACGAACATATTGCCGCGTTTCGCCACAAGGGGGCAGCGGTTGTCTGGATAACCCACAGCCTGGAGCAGGATCTTTGCCGGGCAGACGCCGTACTATATCTTGAAGGCAAGAAACTGGCGTACCAAGGCGAGGCCGCGCATTTTTCCCTTTTCCCCGATACGTCGCCCCCTGTTCAGCCTGCGCCTGTCCAGCCGGAACCTGCGCACAGCCGAAAAGCCAGCGGAGGCGACGTATGCTGAAAGCCGCTTTCGTCATTGCCGCCAAAGATATCCGGCTTACGCTGGGCAGGGGCAGCGGGCTTGTTCAGGCCATGTTGCTCGGTTTGTTGCTCATTTTTATTTTCAGCCTTTCCCTTGCGCCCGGACAGCGCATGACGCCAGAGGGCGCTGCCGCCATTTTCTGGATGGCTTCCGCCTTTTGTCAGGTGCTGATTTACAGCACACTTTTCGCCAGTGAGGAAAAAAACGGCCAGCGCCAGGGCCTGTTGCTGTGCCCTGCGCCGGTCCAATTCATCTGGCTGGGCAAGGCGCTTGCCGGACTGTGCATGCTATTTGCGGCCCAGTGTCTTTTCCTTCCGGCCATAATCGTTTTTCTGGCGCAGGACATCACGGAACTCTGGCTGCATGGCCTGGCGATTCTCTGTGTGTGCGACATCGGCATTGCCGCTGTCGGTTCGCTTTTGGGGGCACTCTCCCAGGGCCAAAGCGCAAAGGAATCGCTTCTGAGCATCGTGGTTTTCCCCTTGCTTTCGCCGCTTTTGCTCGGCGGAATCAGGGTCGGGTCTGCCGTGTTCAGCGGCGTACTTTCCGATGGGGCGAACACATGGTATGGCATTGCGCTGGCGTTTGACGCTATATTCTGCGCGGCGGCGCTGGCGCTTTTCCCCGCTGTGTACAGCTCTGATGAATAAAACCTGTACGAGGACCCCATGAACGGGCAAAAAGACCTTGTTTCCCGGCTGCTTTTTACGGCTCCCGGGCTGGCGCTTGTCGGCGGCCTGGCTCTTGCTTTATGCCAGTGGCTTATTTTTGCATACGCCCCGATTGAATCCACCATGCGACTGCCGCAGAAAATTTTCTATCTGCACCTGCCGCTGGCATGGTGGGGGCTGATCAGCTTTTTTATCACCTTTATTGCCAGCATTGCCTACCTTGTCAGCAAAAAAAACACCTGGGACGTGCTGGCCGGAGCCTGCGCGGAAGTCGGCCTGGTATTGGCCGTGCTTGCCCTGATAACCGGCTCCATCTGGGGCAAACCGGCCTGGGGCGTGTGGTGGACCTGGGATGCGCGCCTCACGACAACGCTGATCTTGTGTTTTATTTATACCGGATACCTGATTTTTCGCGGGCTGGACATGCCACCCGCACGAAAAGCCCGTGTTTCTGCAGTAATCGGCATTGCCGCCTTTCTGGATGTGCCGCTGGTATACCTTTCCGCCAGGCTCTGGAGCTATATCCACCCGGCATCGGTATCCCTTGCCCCGGAAATGAAAACAACGGTCATGTGCTGTGTGGCCTCGTTCGGCCTGTTGTGGCTGGGCCTGACCGCCATTCGCTACAAACTCGGCCTTGATACAATGGAACTGGATCGTATCGCCATGGAACGACTGCTGTAGCATGTGCAATGCTCCGGCTCAGGCTCAACAAGGATAACACCATGAACAGTTATGAATGGATCATGTATGCGGGCATTGCCGTCTGGTCGGGAATCGGCCTGTACGTGTGCTACCTTGGCCGGAAGCAGGCCAAACTGGCAAAGCGCATAGAGCGCATGGCGCAAATGCTGGAGACCCAATAATGCCTTCTCACACTGCTACACGCCCCCTGCCGTTCTTTTTACTGGCTGTTTTCGGCTTTTGCCTGCTTACCATGGGCATTACCTCCGTGTATGTGATGCTTCCCGATGAAGCAAAACCCACGAAACAGACAGCCGCAACGGCCCCTGCCCAAAAAGATGCCGCCGCCCCCGTCAGTGCCGAGGGCGATGCCCCCAATGCGGATACGCTTTCAGAGCAGCAAACAGGCGCCATTTCCACTTTCATGCAAAAGCTGCAACAAAACCCCAATGATGCCGACGCGCTTCGCGAAATTGGTAAAACCTTCCTTGAAGCCAAGGAATGGGAACGGGCCGAGGTGTTTTTACAGCGTTCGATAGTGAGCCGCCCGGCAGATATCAACACCCGCTACCTGCTTGCAAAGTGCCTATACGGGCAGAACAAAATGGCCGAAGCCGCCGCCTGCTTTGAGGAAATCCTGTCCATGCAGGAAGACGCACCCGCCCTGTATAATCTGGCCGTTATCAACAAGTACCATTTGAGCCAGCCGGAAAAAGCAAAGGAGCTTTTCACAAAACTCCTTGCCCTGCCGAAGCTTGATTCAAATACTCGCGAAGCGGCAACAAAGGAATTGCAGGAATAACACGTCCCGGCGGTATGCCCCCGGGAGAGCATCCCCCCGAAGTGTCCCGATGAGTAGCCCTAGGAACGACCTGTGAGTGCCACCATGAACGCCCTTGAAGCCATCGCCTTTGTAGCGGAACGTAAAATTGAGGAAGCCATGCAGGAAGGTCAGTTTGACAAGCTTCCCGGCATGGGCAAGCCCCTGGTCCTGGAAGACCTGTCCAATATGCCCGAAGATATGCGCATGGCGTACACCCTTCTGAAAAATGGCGGTTTTCTGGAAGCAAATAACGTGCCGCCCCCCGCATCCATGGCCGAAATGATGCGCTCTGTGCCGGAAGAAGGCAGCGTCTACGGTAAAATGCGCCGGTTTTCTGTGCTGCGGGCAAGGGCGGACAAGGCCGAGGCAGCTCTCTTGCCGGAAAAAAACAGGCGGGAAAAGCAGCCCCTGGAGAACTCCGTCTATTTTCCGAAGTTACTGGAAAAAATCTGAAAGGACTGCTTGAACGAGGAGAAGCGTATTCCCTCCGCAGTGCGCAAGTAGCGCTGCAAGCTTCACGGGCGGTTTTTTGGAAACAGCTCTGCGGCTCTGTCCCGCCAGGAAATGAAGGAAAATTCAGCCCCGCCGGAAGATGCAGCAGCCTTGCCAATTTCCGACAGCGTATTATTTACCATCATACCATATACTTCGCCCGCCGCAATGCACTATAAAAGGATACACGCATGGAACTGAAAGGAACAACCATTCTTGCAGTCAAACACGCAGGCAAGGTCGCCATTGCCGGTGACGGCCAGGTGACCATGGGGCAGGCCGTGGTGATGAAGCACAGCGCCCGCAAGGTACGCCGCCTGTACAAGGGAAAAATTGTCGCGGGCTTTGCCGGATCAACCGCCGATGCCTTCACCCTTTTCGAGCGCTTTGAAGCCAAGCTGGAAGAACACAGCGGCATGCTGCTTCGCGCCGCTGTTGAGCTTGCAAAAGACTGGCGCAAAGACAAATACCTGCGCCACCTGGAAGCCATGCTTCTCGTGGCGGATGCGGACAACATCCTGATTCTGTCCGGCAATGGCGATGTTATCGAGCCGGACGACGGCATCGCGGCCATCGGCAGCGGCGGCCCTTACGCCCTGGCTGCGGCCCGCGCCCTGTGCCGCCACGGACTTTCGGAAAATTCCGATGCGGAAGCCATTGCTCGCGCCGCCATGGGGATAGCCGGCGAAATCTGCGTGTACACCAACAACGAACTGACCGTGGAAATTGTCCAGGCGGACTGATGCCATGCAGGAGCCGCTAGCCGTATTGCGCTCCGGGTGCAAAATCAACCTGTTCCTTCTGATTGGCGAAAAACTCGCCAACGGCTACCATAGCCTTGAAAGCCTGTTCCTCCCCTTGAGCGAACCGTATGATTTGCTGGAAGTACACGCCGCGCCTCGTGGTAGCGGCATTGCGGTTTCTTTTTCTTCCCGAAGCGGCGGCGAAAAAATGCAAACAGAAATCGCCCCTGCCGGCAGCAACACCCTGACCAAAGCCTGGAACGCGTATGCAAAGATAAGCGGCTTCAAGCCGGATATCGCTGTGCGCGTTGCCAAGGCAGTACCCGCAGGAGGCGGCCTTGGCGGGGGCAGCGCCAATGGCGCGGCACTGCTTCGCTGGCTTCAGGCAAGCGCAAAGGAGCATGGCCGGGAACCGCTCTCGGAAATGGATCTTCACAAAGCCGCCCTTGCTGTTGGCGCTGACGTGCCGTTTTTTTTATTGAACAGCCCCGCCCTGGCAAGCGGGGTTGGTCAGAAGCTTGTCCCCTGCCCGGTTTCTTTTCCTGATACCCATGTCGTTCTCGTCTGCCCGGACCTTGCAGTGCACACGGCCTGGGGCTTTGAGGCCCTCGATGCAAAGCGCGCCTCGCTGGGCAAGCTGCCGGGTAATGAAAAAAAATCCGCTCTTTCCATATTGACAAGCGAGGGCCAACAGGCTAGGAACTTCCTCGCTCATGCTGCGGGATACGGAAATGACTTTGAAAACGTTGTTTTCGACAAATATCCCGAGTTGCAGCAACTGCATGAACGACTGGCCAGTTCCGGCGCGCTGGCAGCGCGTATGAGCGGCACGGGTTCAACCCTTTTCGCACTGTATGATGACGAAAAAATCGCAGCAAGGGCCACAAAATCTCTTGCAAACGACGGGTTGAACGTGTATATGCAGCGCTTGTCGGGTGTAAAAACCGGCAGTTGATACAGGGGTGTAGCCAAGTTGGTAAGGCAACGGGTTTTGGTCCCGTCATTCCGAGGGTTCGAGTCCTTCCGCCCCTGCCATTTTTTCTGCCGCCGCATTTGATGTGCGGCGGCGATTCTTTTTTTCGTAAAGGCCGTTTTTTTCTATGGGCGCGTTACCATACGGAAAAACTTTACCTTACGGGAAACCAGACGAAAGAGTTCGCGGTTTGAATAATGGCTTCGTAATCCCTTGTCTTTAACCAAGCAGGTCACAGCATGCCGGGCACGTTAAAAATACTTACGGGCAGCGCCAACTCCGAACTGGCAGCAGCCATTGCCAACCACCTTGGCTGCCGGCTTACCCCTACCTTGTGCGAGACGTTCAGTGACGGGGAAATCCGCATTGAAATAGGTGATAACGTGCGCGGGGATGACGTATATGTCATTCAACCCACCTGTGCTCCGGTCAACTTCAACCTGATGCAGCTTTGCCTGATGCTGGACGCGCTCAAAAGGGCCAGCGCCGGTCGGGTTACTGCTGTGGTTCCCTATTACGGGTATTCGCGCCAAGACAGAAAGGTCAGCCCCAGAGCGCCTATCAGCGCTAAAATGGTTGCAGATTTCCTCACTGCCGCCGGTATGCACCGCTTGGTCACAATTGACTTGCACGCAGGTCAGATTCAAGGCTTTTTCGACGGCCCGGTTGATAACCTGTACGCCCAGCCTGTTATTTTGGACCACATTCGCCAGGCCACCGATGACGTGGTCATGGTTTCGCCGGACGCAGGCGGTGTGGAACGCGCCCGCTCCTACGCGAAAAAACTGGGTGTCGGCCTTGCCATTATTGACAAACGACGCGACAAGCCCAACCAGGCCAGTGCCATGCATGTTATCGGCGACGTTACCGACAAAACAGCCATTGTTATTGACGACATGATTGACACCGCCGGAACCATGGTTGCCGCGGGCAAAGTGCTGCTGGAAAACGGCGCACGCGAAGTAATGGCCTGTGCCACCCACGCCGTACTTTCCGGCCCGGCAATCGAACGCCTGAACAATTCAGATTTTACCAAGGTTATCGTCACAGACACCATACCCATGCAGGATAAAGCGCAAAATTGCCCGAAACTGCAGGTTCTGTCCGTGGCGGGCCTTTTGGCGAAAGCCATACACAACATTCATACCGAGT
>JAJDIC010000052.1 GCA_030266525.1 Desulfovibrio sp. OttesenSCG-928-G15
TCAGGCCTTGACGATTCCGAAGAACTGCACGACGCCTTTTTCCTTGGCGAAGCCACCAGCTACATTGTCAAGCCGATCAACCACACCATTCTCCTGCAGGAAATTGCCAAACTCGGCATTCCCATACCCAAAAAGAGCTAGTTGTCCCTGCAAACGAATCTTTTTTTTCGCGTTAACCAATCAGAGGAGTATCCATGTCCGTTCAACCCGATCTTTTGTATATGCCTTCGCACGAATGGGTTCGTATTGAAGGGGAAGAGGCCGTTATCGGCATTACCGACTTTGCCCAGGATTCCCTCGGCGACATCACTTTTGTGGAACTGCCTCAACCGGGCGACACGCTTGTCGCCGGCAAGGAAATGGGGTCTGTCGAATCGGTCAAGGCCGCCAGCGACATTTACAGCCCTGTAGACGGCGAAGTTATCGCCATTAACGAAGCGCTGGAATCCGCCCCGGAAAAAATCAACGAATCGCCCTACGGCGACGGCTGGATGCTTCGCGTCCGCCTTGCTTCCAAACCCTCTGGGCTGCTGGACGCAAAAGCTTACGAAGAAGCTATCGCCAAAGAAGCGCATTAAACCGCGCCTGCCTTCAGAATCTTCCGCTCCATTTCCACTTCGCACTCACTTGCGCGCAAAGCGTTGTGCGCTCTGCATCATACAGCGCAAGTGAGTGCGCAAAAAGCCATCGCCCACCAAAGCCGCCACGCGGCCCGCACACGCAAGGAAGGTGTTCATGCCCTTTATTCCCCACACCCCGGAAGAAACCGCCGCCATGCTTGAAACCATCGGCCTCAAGCATATGGACGATTTGTTCGCCTACATCCCCGAAGATATGCGCCCCAAAAGCTTTGACCTGCCGGAGGGGCTTTCTGAATACGAAACCATGGCCAGACTGGAAAAAATGGCCGCTGCCAACGCGACAGGCCTGACCAGCTTCATGGGTGCCGGGGCATACGACCACGTTGTTCCCGCCGCAGTGGACGCCCTGGCCTCCCGGGGTGAATTTTACACCGCGTACACGCCCTATCAGCCCGAAGCTTCGCAGGGTACGCTGCAAGGCATTTTTGAATACCAGACCGCCGTTTGCAGGCTGCTGGACATGGATGTAGCCAACGCCTCCGTGTATGACGGCGGCTCGGCCATTTTTGAAGGAGCCATGATGGCGGTCAGGGCCACAAAACGCGGCAAACTGGTGGTTGATGCCTGCGTCAACCCCATTTACCGCACCATGCTGGCGACGCTCGGGGCCAACTTGCCTGTATCCATCACCCTTGTTCCGCACAAAAACGGCTCGCCCGACATGGCCGCGCTGGAAGCGGCGATTGACGCAGAAACAGCTTGCGTCATCGTGCAAAACCCCGGTTTTTTCGGTACTGTGCAGGATTTTTCCGAGCTTTTTGCCGCTGCAAAAAAACACAAGGCCAAGGCCGTCATGCTGGCCAACCCGGTTATGGCTTCTGTTTTGAAAACACCGGGCGAAATGGGAGCGGATGTCGCTGTTGCGGAAGGCCAGAGCATAGGCATGCCGCTGGCTTTTGGCGGCCCCTACCTTGGCATCATGACCTGCACAAAAGACATGGTTCGCCAGATGCCCGGCCGGATAGTCGGCCGCACGGAAGACCTGGACGGCAAAACCGGCTACGTGCTCACCTTGCAGGCCAGAGAGCAGCACATCCGCCGCTCCAAGGCCACTTCCAACATCTGCTCCAACCAGGGGCTGTGCGCGCTTCGCTGCGCCATGCACCTTGCCTTGCTCGGCCCGGAAGGGCTTACTCGCACGGCTGAAATTTCCATGCTCCGCGCACGCGAGGCGGCCGACGCCCTGACAAAAATACCGGGGGTCTCGCTTTTTGCCGATGCGCCCTACGGCTATGAATTTGCCCTGACCCTGCCGTCAAACGCGGGGGATGCGGTCAAGAAACTTGCCGGGCAAAAAATACTCGCCGGAGTGCCGGTGGGGCGTTGGTATGAAGGGCTGGACAATGTCCTGCTTGTCGCCTGCACGGAAAAAACGACCCCGGCGGATATTGACCAACTCGCAAACGCCCTCAAAAGTGCGCTGTAAGCAAGGGAGCAGACAATGAAAACCGTATTCGCAAAATCCATTCCCGGGCGTACCGGCGTTGTTCCTCCCGCTACTGTGAAAACCGCTGCCCAAATGCTTCCGGCGGCCCTCTTGCGCAAGGAGCGGCCCAAGCTGCCCGAACTGTCCGAGCTGGATGTGGTGCGTCACTACTCCAACCTCTCCAAGCTGAACTACAGCGTAGACACCAATTTCTACCCGCTCGGCTCTTGTACCATGAAGTACAACCCGAAATTCGCCGAGGTAAGCGCCTCGCTCCCCGGCTTTTCGCGCCTGCACCCCCTGACCGCCCAGGTGGAAGGGGGCGAAGCCCTTTCCCAGGGCTGCCTTGAGGCCATATGGGAAACAGAGCAGCTTTTGCAGGAAGTTACGGGCATGAAGGCCTTTACCATGCAGCCCATGGCCGGAGCCCAGGGCGAGCTTGCGGGCATCCTGCTTATTGCCGCCTACCACAGGGCCAGGGGCAACAGGAAAACCAAGGTCATCGTGCCGGACGCTTCCCACGGCACCAACCCGGCCACCGCCTCCATGGCCGGTTACGAAGTTGTGAGCATTGAATCCAAAGACGGCATCGTGGACCCCGAAGCCCTTGCCGCCGTTTTGGACGATTCCGTGGCCGGTCTTATGATGACATGCCCAAACACCCTGGGACTTTTTGAAAAGAACCTGCCGGAAATTGTCCGCCTGCTGCGCAGTGTGGACGCCCTGCTCTATTACGACGGGGCCAACTTCAACGCCTGCATGGGCCGCCTGCGCGTGGGCGATGTCGGCTTTGACGTTGTGCACCTCAACCTGCACAAAACCATGGGTACGCCCCACGGCGGCGGCGGCCCCGGCTCCGGCCCGGTGGGTGTTTCCGAAAAGCTCATCCCCTTCCTGCCCGGCCCGCGCGTTGTGAAAAAGGACAACGGGAGCTTTGGCCTGAACTACGACCTGCCCCAGAGCATCGGTCAGATGGCCCCCTATTACGGCAATTTCAGCATGTACCTGCGCGCCCTTGCCTACATGCTGCGCTGCGGCAAAATGGGCCTGTCCCGCGCAACCGACTTTGCCGTGCTTAACGCCAATTACATGCTGGCAAAGCTCAGAAGCAGCCTGCAAATCCCCTATGACCGCACCTGCATGCACGAGTTCGTCGCCTCTGCCAGCCCCCTGGGAGAATACGACGTACACGCGCTGGACCTGGCAAAAGCTTTGCTGGACAGGGGCTACCATGCGCCTACAATCTACTTCCCGCTCATCGTCAAAGAATGCCTCATGTTTGAGCCTACCGAAACCGAAAGCCGGGAAACCCTGGACGCCTTTTGTGACGATCTCGCGGATATCGTGCGCCTGTCCAAAGAAAACCCGCAGCAAATCAAGGACGCCCCGGTACACTTGCCGGTACGCAGGCTGGATGAAACAAAAGCCGCGCGGAATATGGTTCTGACGGAAGAAATGTAAACCGCGGGAGCAAGCCCCCATCAAAAGAAAGCGGCAGCAAACCCTGTGGTTTGCTGCCGCTTTGGCGTATTCGCTGCCGGTTGTTACAATCGGCAGCCTCCCTGATTACACCGTAAAATTGAGGCCCGCGTAGAAGCTGGCGTTTTCTGTGGAGTCCAGCCCGCCGCTGAAGCTGGCCAGCAGGGATGAATAGTTCATGCCGCTCTGGGTTGCGTCGGTGAAAAAGTTTTCCAGGGCGCTCAGCTGCATCATGGACGTATTGCTGCGCGCTTCCTGCCACATGGCAGTTGACGCTGCGGGGCTTTGCCGCGCCCGTTCCAGGTTGGAAAGGGCCTGAATATAGCCGAACTGCTCACACACATCGGGGCTTTCGGCCAGATATTCTTCAATGGCGGCCTTTGCGTTGGGGTCGTCGCAACTTACGTCGATTTTCCCCTCGGGGGTCATGGTCAGCGTGAATTCCGTGTCCAGTGAAACGCCTCGTTCGGCCAAATCAATGCGCACCTGGGCGCTGAAAGTGGTTTCCAGGTCTTCCCTATGCTTGATGATATCGGCAAAGGTTACCTTGCCGTCCGAATTGGTGCTGATTTCCGAAAGGGCCTTGTTGATGGCGGCCTGACCGAGACTGGAACCAAGACTTACGTTGCCATAAGCGCCCTGCGCCTTTCGTCCGTAGCTGGTTGCAGTGCTGGACAGAATATCCTGCGCGGAAACAGAGCTACTGGACGAATCCAGCAGGGAGCTGCTTTTCGCTTCGGCTTCTTCCTGGGCTTTTTTCAAAAGATCGACAAGGCTCAGGGTATCGGTGCTGCTGCTTACGGAAGAAACGCTGGACATGGGTGTACTCCTTCAAAGACTGTATGACATGCGCTTTCGGCAGCAATTATTGCCTGCCGGTATATTTTCAAGAAATTTAAGCATAAATCGTGCCAGTTTTCCAAGCATACTGTGCATGCGCAGGCAACACCGAAAATGGCCCTGCCGGGCTGTGTCCGGGTACTAAAATATTGGACGACCGCCTCCTTTCCCTGTATTGTGCTTGTGTCCAAGGTGGATTTCTCTCATCCACCTGCTGCATGAGGGACGTATGTAAAACCATTAACGCATGGGTACAGATATTTCCACGCAACCAACGGCTTCTTCTGCGCATCCCGTTTCCCTGCCGGAGCTTACCCTTTCCTTTGACGACCCCGGCTATGCGAACGAACTGTTCGGGCCGCAAAACGCCACACTGGAATCTCTTTCCAGGCGTTCCGGGCTGCGTCTGGCTTCGCGCGGCAACACGGTTACCATTAGCGGCACCCCTGAACGGGCGCAGCTTTTGCAAAACATGCTGCTGCAACTCTACGCCATGCTGCGTTCCGGCATCCGGCTTTCGCCGAGAGACATAGAGCTTGCCTATGCCCTGCTGGAGAGAAACCCCGGCACAAATTTGCAGTCGCTATACACCGACGCGGCCTTTACTTCGCCCCTGCGCAAGAGCATTGTGCCCAAAACGCTGAACCAGAGAGCCTATGTGGCTCTCTTGCGCGAAAAGGACATGACCTTTGCCACAGGCCCCGCCGGAACCGGCAAAAGTTACCTGGCCGTAGCCGTGGCCCTTTCCATGCTCTTGTCCAAAAAAGTGCGGCGCATCATCCTTACCCGCCCTGCGGTGGAAGCGGGCGAACGCCTCGGCTTTTTGCCTGGCGACATGGCGGAAAAGGTCAACCCCTATTTGCGCCCCCTGTATGACGCCCTGCACGACATGCTTGCCCCTGAAAAAGTTGCCGAAATGATTGAAGTCGGCACCATTGAAATAGCCCCGCTGGCCTTCATGCGGGGCAGAACCCTGAACGACGCCTTCATCATTCTGGACGAGGCACAGAACACCACCCCGGAACAGATGAAAATGTTTGTCACCCGCCTGGGCTTTGGCTCACGCGCGGCCATCACCGGCGATGTAACCCAGATAGACCTCTCCCCTGCCTACAACGGTGCCCCGCGCTCCGGCCTGGTCCAGGCGCTGGACATTCTTGCCGGTGTGGAAGGGATTGGCTTTTTACACTTTGACAATGACGATGTGGTCCGCCACCCCCTGGTGGGAAGAATAGTAGCTGCCTATGACATGCAAGAAAATTCCCGATAAAGCGACTTCCGAGTTTTCCCTTTTCTGGCGCAAGGTAAACAGGTTTCTCCCGCCGAAAGCCTATTTCCTTCTGCTTTTGGTCATGGCCCTTCTGGCGGCCCTGGCCTCGGCAGATTTTTCCATGCGCCAGCCCCTGCTTTTCGAGGGCGAAATCGCGCCTATTGATGTGGTTGCGGATAAAACCGTGCTCTTTCGCGATAAAAAGGCCACGGCTCTCAGGCAGGACTACGCCAGAAAAATGCAACCGCTCATCCTCGATCTGGACGTGACCCCTGCGGACAGGCTGCGTGAGCGCATGCAGGACATTCTTCTGAGCATAAACAACGCCACCGCCCCGGAACAAAAGGAAGCCCTGCGCAAAAAGCTGGCCGAAGAGTTCAAGGAAAAGATCACGCCGGACACAGTCAGCGCACTCGCTTCCCCGGTGGTGCAAAACGCCATTCTGGGCAACATCCTGCCCATGGCGGAGCAGCGCCTTCGTGACGGATTACTGTCCGAAATCAGCTCTACCCACGCCTACCCCGGCGGGGTTCTGGTGCGTAACAGACTTCTGGATACGGAAGAACTGCAACTCGACGCCTTCAATATCCCCGACCTTACCGGCCTTGAGCTACAGCTTGGCCGCGCCATGAGCGACATGAACCTGCCGCTCGCCTCGAAAAAAGCCATCAGCTTGCTGATGCGCGGCCTTATCCGGCCGACGCTTATTCCCAATTTTGACGACACCCTGAGCAGCGCGGAGCAACTGGCCAAAGCGGTGGAGCCGGTCATGCACAAGGTGCAGAAAGGGGAAATACTCATCCAGCAGGGCGACCGGGTTTCACGCGAACAACGCATCAAGATGCAGGTACTGCTTGACCGTAACGCAGAACCCTTCCAGGCCAAGAAGTGCCTCGGTATTTTCCTGTGCTCGCTGCTTGTTTCTCTTGGGCTGATATTTTCGCCCAGCGGCAAAGCGCCCACTTCCATGACCAACAAGGATTTTATTTTTCTGGCCGTTCTTCTGGCCCTTTTCTCGCTGATGTCCAAAGGCCTTGCCGCCCACGGCGCGCAAATAGCCTCGGTTACCGTCACCTTTTTGCCGGAAAGTCTGGCTTATGCCGTTCCCGTGGCGGGCGCGGCGGCCATTTCTTCACAAATTTTCTCGGCCAGGCGCTACCTTGTTACCGGTCTGTTACTCTCGCTTTTCTGCACGCTCCTGATGGGCGGCGGCCTGCCCCTGTTTCTCTTTTACTTCCTTACTGCCATGTGGAGCACCTGGCTGACCAACCGTACCACGTCGCGCAGGGAGATGGTTATTTCCCTGCTGCCGCTGGTGCTGGGTATGCTGGCTATGTGGGCCGGGGCAACGCTGGTGCAGGACGGCGTGCACAATCGCTATTTTTCAGAAATTATCGCCGTGGTGACCGGGGCCTTTTTGTCCATGGTCCTTACCTTCGCCGTTTCGCCCATCGTGGAAATGGTCTTCGGCTATACCACGCGCTTTCGACTCATGGAGCTGCTCAACCTTGAGCAACCCATCCTGCGTGACCTCATGCTGAACGCCCCCGGAACCTACCACCACTCGCTCATCGTTTCCAATATGTGCGAAGCCGGGGCAAAACGTGTTGGGGCGCACAGCCTGTTATGCAAGGTTGCCGCGCTGTATCACGACATAGGCAAAATTTCCAAGGCAAACTACTTTATCGAGAACCAGCCCACAGATGATAACCCGCACAACAGGCTCACGCCCTCCATGAGCGCCCTGATCCTTATTTCCCATGTGAAGCAGGGCACGGAACTTGCCAAACAGCACCGGCTCGGACAAGAAGTAACGGACATCATCTGTCAGCACCATGGTAACAGCATCATCCAGTATTTTTACCGCAAAGCCCTGAACCAGACAGACGCCCCGCCGCCGAATATCGAAGACTTCCGCTACCCCGGCCCCAGGCCCCGCTCAAAGGAAGCGGCCCTGGTCATGCTTGCGGATATTGTGGAAGCTTCAAGCCGCACCCTTACAGACCCGACCCCCACGCGCCTGCGCCAGCACATAGACAACATCATGAAGGGCGTTTACTCCGCAGGACAGCTTGACGAGTCAGAACTGACCTTCAAGGATCTCGACATTCTGGCAGACAGTTTCCAGCAAATGTTGCGCGGCCTTTTCCACCACCGCATTACCTACCCCGGACCGGGAACGGGCAAGGCCCAGCCCATGACACCGGGACAGGGAGCCTCAGCCGGACAGGCCACCAACCAGACAAGCAGCCCTGCCGGCCCCCAGTCCGCCGCCTCCCAAACAGGGCTGAAAACATCGGGTCCGGCAACGGTTTCTCCCTCTTCGGTGCGGCAATAAACAGTCATGTCCGGCGTACTCGTAACCGCCAGCAAGGCCCCTGTGTGGAAAATGCCTTTTACTTGCGCCGAGTTGGGGGGCATTCTTGAAAACATGCTGAGGGAAGCAGGACATTTGGGGCCGGAGCAGGGACCGGCAATGGAAGTGCTGCTCACGGGCGACCGGGAAATGGAAAAACTGCACCTGAAAAGTCTTGGCTGCGCCGGGCCGACCAATGTGCTCTCCTTTCCCGCCCTCTGCGGAGCCGGAGAAAATCTGCCGCCCTTTCTCGGTAGTATTGCCTTATCTGTTGACACCATGGCGCGAGAATGTTTTCTTTATGGGCAAGAGCCGTGTGCGCATACCATCCGGCTCATGGCGCACGGCCTTGCGCATCTTATGGGCCTTGACCATGGCGATGCAATGTGGAACCTGTGCAACAAACTGGAAGCAGCAGCGAAAACGCTTTGAGCCGAACAGCCAAAGCTCTATTTTGTGGCGAATGTCCCTATTGAGTATGAATGTAACCCTTGAAAAAAACGGCAGGATAGCATGACCGACAACGCCCTTACCACTATTGAAAATTCCCTTCCCCCCGATGCGAAAACCGTTGACGAACTGGCAAAAAGCATCAATCTGGAAGATTCCGCCCTCACGCTTACCTACGGTTCCGACACCATGACCGACATTTCGCGCTTTGCCGACGACATGCTTGGTCGCGTGCGGGCCAAAGACGCAGGCCCGGTCGGCGAAAACATGACCAACCTCCTGCTCAAGGTAAAAGAAGTCGATATCAACGAACTGAGCGGCGAGAAGAAAAGCTTCCTCGAAAGTCTGCCGATCATCGGTAATCTGTTCAGCAGCGTGGAACGGCGCATGGCAAAGTTCAACACCCTGGCCGGTGAAGTGGAAGGCATCGCCCAAAAGCTGGACTCTTCCATGATTTCCCTGCTCAAGGATATTGAGGTGCTGGACCAGCTCTACAAGCATAACAAGGATTTCCACGACAAGCTGAGCGTATATATTGACGCAGGCAAGAAACGCCTGGAAGAAGCGCGTAACGTGGAACTGCCCAAACTGCAGCAACAGGCAGCCGAAAGCAAAGACAATATGGACGCCCAAAAAGTCAAGGACTTTGCCGACAAGATCAACCGCTTTGAGCGGCGCATCAGCGACCTGGAAGTTTCGCGCACCGTTACCGTGCAGACCGCGCCACAAATTCGCCTGATCCAGAGCAACGACCAGACCCTGGCGGAAAAAATCCAGACCAGCATCCTGACCACCATTCCCATCTGGAAAAGCCAGATGGTACTCGGCCTTTCCCTTTACGGTCAGAAAGAAGCGGCCAAACTGCAAAAAGATGTCGCCGACACCACAAACCAGATGCTGCGCGAAAACGCCGAAATGCTGGAAACCGCCTCGGTGGATACCGCCCGCGAAGTAGAGCGTTCCGTCGTGGATATTGAAACCCTGCGCGACGTACAGCAGCGCCTCGTAAGCACAATCGAGCAGACCATGCAAATAGCCGAAGAAGGGCGCAACAAGCGCAAGAGTATGGAAGCGGAACTCTCTACCATGGAAGAAGACCTGCGCAAACGCCTGACCTCGCTTTCCTCACAAAAAGCGCAGCAGGAAATCGCCAGTGCGGCTACCCCCTCCAGCGGCGCCCTGCCCTCTGACGCACCCCGCACGGCAGAAGTTACCGCCAGTTCCCCGGCTACGCCGGAAGCGGCTCCTGCCGATGCCGAGCCGAAAGCGTAATTTGTATCTCCCGTTATAGTATCGGGGCTACCGCCCCGAACCCCGTCTGGGGGGAATAATTCCCCCCAGACCCCCCCGATGGGGTTGCGTAGCGTGTCATTTTTTCTTCGCGTTTTGCTTGGCATTGCCTTTTTTGCCGTTGTTGCCGCGGTATTGTATCGCGGCAAAAAAAGCGCCCGTGGTGCAGGCAAAGTCCGTCGGCGTGGGGCCAAAAGCGCGCTTATCCCCGGTAGTTCGCCCTTTGGGCATCTCTTTTTCGTCCACTCCCTTTCATTGGGCGCGGCCTGTATGTTGGCGGCCCTTGGTGCGCCTTCCGGTCTGTATGCGGAATGCGCTTTTCTGGCCTATCTCGGCCTGGTTTTTCTTATTCCCCAAAGCTACGTCCCGTCTGTTCCCGGCCTTATGCCCACCGCCGCAGGGCTTTGCCTGTTTGTGCTCTGGATAGTGCTATCCGCCCACGCCATTATCGCCCTTTTTTTCGGCGGCCTTCTGTGCTTTGCCCTGAGTCTTGCCAGAGATATGCTTTATTGCGGCGTAAGTCCGCCTTCAAAAGACGGTCGGTCAAACGGGAAAAAGAAAACGCCATCCAGTGTCGGCAAGGCCCGTCCCGGTTCCCTGCGTACGCTCAACCCCTTCTACAAACAGACCCGCCCCTTTGTCCCGAAACCCGGCAAGAGCTGGGCCGCGCTCATTGTTCTTGCCGCCGGGCTGGTTGTGTATGCCACGCGAACAGCGCCGCTTACCGAAGCGGAGTTTCCCACGCCCTTTTGGTCCCTGCCGCTTCTTTTTCTGACGGCTTTTTCCATCCTGTACGCCCACAGACGCCTTCGCAGTGACGGCGACCAGCGGGCCGAACTGGCCCGGGCTTCGGGCAGGCTGGAAAAAAAGCTGGAAAACGGCACCATTCCCCAGGCCCTTGCCCCGTCGGTGCGGCATATGCTGGAACTGGGCCGTTCCCTGGCCGGCGCCCCGTTTCGCCTTGGACGGGATACGGAAGATCTTGTCCTGCAATATACCCGCCTTACAGATGAAATTGTCCGCCTCGGCAAACACTTCGGTGCCCGCAAGCGGCGCTTTCTTGCAGACGCTGCCAGCGACATGAACCTGGCCCTGCACACCCGGCTTCGCGGTCACGCCCCAACCGAGCGCGAACTGGCCGAAGACGCGCTGAAAGAATACGCCCGCAGTGCGGCAGAGTTGTGGCAAAAGGCGCGCTGTATGCCAAGGCCCGTTCAGGGCCATATCCTGGCCGTCTGCGACGCGACAGACAGCATACTGCGCAGCCTGCGCGAACAGGAAACAGCGTTTTCCGGCAGCCACCACCGCTTCCTTGCCCGCTACCTGAAAGCCGCCCACCTGATTCTTGACCGCCAGTCGCGCTTCCTTGCCCAGGAAGGAGGGCATAAAAACATCAGCAAAGTTCTTGACCGGAGCAAGGCTGTGCTGGCAAACTTGGAAAGCACATTTCGGCAGGAACAATTACGCCTGCTGCACAGCGATGCGGACGACTTCAACGCGGAGTTGAAAACCCTGAACACTCTTATGCAAATGGACGGAGCGCCCACAGCGCCCGCCCAAGAGGTCGAATCCGGAGTTCTTTCCCGGCCTCCTGCCCAACCATAACCAGCGATGGAAGAACAGTATGCCAACAGATGAGTTTCAGTCAGGCGGAATTAACGGGTTAATCGGCAGCTTCACCGACTGCGTTGTCGGGGTTGGCAAGCGGGTTCTCATTCATATCAGCGGCATTGTGCTTGGCGTTATGGCCGCTGTTACCTTCACCCCCACGGCAGATGTTGTGGGTGCCGTGCTTTCTTCCATACCGGCCTTTCTGTGTGCGTACACAGGCTTTATCTGTCTGGTGCCAAGGGGCATCAGCAGCCACCCGGACTGGATTATTCCTACGGCCTGCGGCTTTGTGCAGTTGTGCCTGTGGATGATTTTTGGCGTACCCTGGACCATGAGCCTTTTTTTCGGCGGGCTTACCACCTGGATAATCCGGCTTGCGGTAAAGCGCGGCATGATGGATTGGGAATGGAGCGTTCTGCCCCTGCTCCTGATCAGCATGTTCGGCTTTTTCAAAACCCTGGTGCCGATTTCGGGCGTTACCCCCCTGTATATCACCTTTCCTGTTCTGGCCGCCGCCGGTTGGGCCGGGGTGCAGTTCTACAACAAGCTGAAAGGCGATACCACGCAAAAAGACATGCTGCTTACGGCCTGTACCCGGCTTGAGCGCATGTTGCAGGCCAAAACCCTGCCCCTTGATCTGGAAGGCTCTGTCCACCAGCTTTCCCTGCATGGCCGCCGCCTGCTGGAAGTGGACCCGCGCATGGACCAGAAAACCGCTCCTCTGGTAAGGGAAGTGTGCAAGGTTTCAGCCACGCTGGCCCACGTCGGCAAAAACCTCAGTCCCATGGGCAGCGCCAAAGCCCAGGCCAAACTCGGGGAAATAAACGACGCCATGCAAAAAGCCATCAAGGGCTATGAGCCGGATACAATCAAGGAAATTACCGACTCTCTGGACAAGGCCCTGGTCGCGCGCCTTGAAGGGTACGCGCAGCTTGCCCAGAAAGCAGTGGAAAAAAGCTACAGCCTTCCCCCGGAAATGCAGGTACAGGTACGCGGCATTTCCCGCGCTACAGACAACATTATTTCCTGCATGAAGCAGGACCCGCAAGACGTGAACCCCGGCGACAAATTCCTTTCCCGCTATCTCAATTCCGTGCAAACGGTCATTGACGAGCACATCAGGCTGGCCGCCCAGACTGATGCAAAAGACGCCGTTGCCGAAACCCTGGAAAAAAGCCGGGAACTGCTCGCAAGACTGGAAAAAGCCTTTGTGGAAGAACACGCCAAACTCCTGCAGAACGACACGGTAAACTATACCGCAGAACTCAATGTTCTGGACAAACTGCTCAAAATGGACGGAAAGTAGACAAGGGACTGAGCGGACGCGGCTTTCACCGCAAAAACAGCAAAACCCGTCATACCGGCGGGTTTTGCTGTTTGTATCAAAGGCTTGCGCGGAGTAACTTTTTGCCAGCAGGCCGACAACCAAAACCGGCATCACGCCTTTGGCGCGTCGCCGCACCCGTAAAAGGACGAGGCCATGTCTTCCCCCAAAACAGATACACAGCCCATCCGGCTTATGGACAAAAGCCACGCGGCCGGCTGCGCGGCCAAGGTGCCGCCGGAAGTTCTGGCAGGGCTGCTTGGCGGCTTGCCGGTGAACAGGGCGACAAAAGAACGTCTGCTCACCGGAACAGACAGCAATGA
This sequence comes from Desulfovibrio sp. OttesenSCG-928-G15, assembly GCA_030266525.1. The sequence goes on from JAJDIC010000052.1 coordinate 13,011, forward strand.
AGATGCGGCCATTGTCCTTTTGCCCGCCGGTAAGGCCCTGGTGCAGACTCTGGATTTTTTCACCCCCATTGTAAACGACCCATACGCCTTCGGGCAGGTGGCTGCGGCCAACGCCCTTTCAGATGTATATGCCATGGGCGGCGAGCCTTGGTGCGCCATGAATATTGTCTGTTTTCCGGTGCAGGACATGCCCGTTTCTGTACTGGAGCGCATACTTGCCGGCGGCGCGGACAAGCTGGAAGAAGCCCGCTGCGCTCTGGCGGGCGGCCACAGCATCAACGACCCGGAAGTCAAATACGGCCTCTCGGTAAGCGGCCTTGTTTCGCCGGACAGTTTTGCCACCAACACAAATCTGAAGCCTGGCCAGGTACTCATGCTCACCAAGCCGCTCGGCACAGGGCTTCTCTCCACTGCGGTCAAGGTCGGGCTGGACGGGGCGGATGAACTGGAAGAGGCGCTCATCAAAAACGCCGCAAGGCTCAACGCAGGCGGGGGCAGGGTAATACGTGAGCTGCAACTCAAGGCCGCAACGGACATCACCGGCTTCGGCCTTGGCGGGCACATGCTGGAAATGGCCGAAGCCTCACAGGTGGATATTCATTTGCAGGCAGAATCCCTGCCCCTTCTGCCGCGTGTGCTTGAGCTTGCGGAAATGGGCCTTTTACCTGCGGGCAGCCACGCCAACAAACGGTACCGCCAAAACAGCACGCGTATCGCCCCCGGCGTGAACCCTTACCGCGTGGATCTTGTGTTTGACGCCCAGACTTCGGGCGGCATTGTCATGGCCCTTGAGCCAAACCAGGTAGCCGCAGCCAAAACCCTGCTGCAAGACAGCGGCGACGTGGGGCACATCATCGGCTCCGTCCATGCCGAAACCGGCGGGCCAAGGCTGCATGTCGAATAGGCAGCCGCCAACCTTGAAAACCTATCCCTGCGAGATACCATGAACACTGCCAAGCTTGACTGCCGCAACCTGCCCTGCCCGCAGCCGGTAATGAAACTGCTGGAACTGCTGAAAAAAGCGCGTCCCGCCGATATTACGGTCATCGTGGACAATGAAGCCGGGCTTGAAAACGTGAGCCGCTTTCTGGGCAGCAAGGGCTACACCACGACGCACACACAGCAGGACGGGCTATGGCACATCAGCGCCCTTACCGACGACGCGCAAAGCGGACCGGCGAATGCACCTTCCCCTGAAGCCGCCCTGCCCGAAGCGGAAGACATGCGCACTCTGGTCATGATCATTTCGCCCGTATTCGGCAGCGGCGACGATACGCTCGGAAGCAAACTGATGAAGAACTTCCTGAGCACCCTGCCGGAACTCGGGCCTGCGCTGTGGCGCATCATTTTGCTGAACGGCGGCGTCACCCTTGCGGTCGAGGGCAGCCACGTACTGGCAGAATTACAGGCGCTTGAAAAATCAGGCGTGAGCATTCTGGTGTGCGGCACCTGCCTTGATCACTTTGGCCTGCTTCCCCAAAAAGCGGTCGGCCAGACCACCAATATGCTGGATGTGGTCACCAGCATGGAAATGGCCTACAAAATCATCCGGGTGTAACAAACCCGCTACTGTGCGGACCCACGCCTGTGGCCGGACGCACTTCTTGACGCTTCCAGTCACTTGTGTTCATAATTTATGATGCACAGCAATCCCGCCATACAAGGCCCGCAGGAGAGCGCCATGCTTCAAAAATGTCTGGTACACGCCCTTCTCTGCTTTGGCTTCTGCCTCATATCCGCCTGCGCGGCAAAGACGCCCGAAACAGCCCCCCTTGTCGTACACGCCGGGGCCCTGCCCGTGTCCGGCACGGTAGTCATACGCTCCGGCCTGTCCCAGACATCGGAAACATCACAGCTTTTCGCGGGTCTGCAACGGGCCCTCGCGTCCGCCCTGGCTACAAAGGGTCTCAAGGTGGTGAACGCCCCGGCCTCGTCTTTAAGCATGGCCGGTCTGACAGGAAACAGATATACGGCCCCCGACGGCCCGGCCCGGCAGGCTGTTCAGCAGCCCCGCTCCGGCAACGCAGGGCAAAAAAACGCACAGCCGCAAAAGCTCAGGCTTGCCCGGTACACTATTCCCACAAATGACGCAGACCTGCCGGAATCGGTCATGCGGGTGACTCCGCCGGATTCCCAAGCCCTGCTCTTTGCCCGCTCGCAGCAGTCAGGGCGGCCCACCCTGGTGCGGGCCGGGGCCATTCCCGGAGTCATCCCCAATGAAACCCTGGCCACAGACCCGAAGCTTGCCGAATACACCCTTATCTGCCGCTTTGCCGAAGCCTCCACAGACGGGCTGGCGGCCTTGAGTAAGCCGGCGGACCTTGTCACCGCTTCGGGCAACAAAGCCCGTTCACTACATTCCGACAATAGCGGAACCATTCTCGTAGCCGCAGAACTCATACGCGGCGTAAGCCGCATGGGCTATGGCGCAGCCTCACGCGCCGCGCCGCCGCGCCCCACGTATGGCTCGTCCCCCTATGATTACCGCCGGGGGTACGTGGGCAACAGCCCCTACCCCGGCGACCCCTGGCACCGCGATGCGGATTTCAAGGCCCGAAATTACATGCTCCGCCACGGCCCTGCGCCGGAAGACGCTTCCCCGCCCGCGCAGTACCCGCATCAGCCACTAAAAACGCCAAGGCTGCCCTCAACGCCCAAACCTCCCCTGCCCGGCGACAACGACTACGGCCCCACAGCCCCTCGTTCCTATCGCGGCGTGCGGCCAGGAAGCGGCCTGTCGCCCAACGGCAGCTATCCGGGCGTGGGCGGCAGCGCCCATTACGCTGCCATTCCCCTGCGCTTCGGCGGCATCCCGTGCTACGGCCTGGAACTGGAGCTTTATGCCCATAGAACAGGCGCGCAGGGGCCCATTCCGATATGGAAAAGCATTGTCTGGCAGGAAGCTACCGCCGCAAGCCTTGCCGCCGCCTTGCCGGAACTGGTGCAGTTGGCGTTTTATATGAATAGCGCGCAGTAACTGTGAGCTTTGCCGCTTAACGGCGGGCAAAGCACAGAGCCTGTGTCCCCGACCCGCCTGCGGCAAACTCAAGGCAAGAATTCGAGGACGAATTCTTGCAGAGCATTCATACATTTTCACTGCTAAAATGACGGGATGGCCCCGCCCGTTACAGGCGGGTATTGCGGCATAAG
>JAJDIC010000053.1 GCA_030266525.1 Desulfovibrio sp. OttesenSCG-928-G15
GGTAATCGGTTTTTCGCCGAAGCGCAGGTGGGAAACAGTGAAGCCGCCGGACTTCTTGGAGTCGTAAGCAAAATAGCCCTGAGCATACATGGCGGTGTTATCGCCGATGATTTTGATGGCCTGCTTGTTCGCGCCGACCGTACCGTCCGCGCCGAGGCCGAAAAACTTGCACTGCACGGTACCGTCGGGCACGGTGTTGATGTCTTCGCCGACTTCAAGGGAAGTAAAGGTAACGTCGTCTTCAATGCCCACGGTGAAGTGGTTTTTGGGCGACAGCGAAAGCATGTTGTCGAACACGGCCTTGGCCATGGCCGGGGAGAATTCTTTGGAACCGAGACCGTAGCGCCCGCCAACGATATTCGCGGAGAAGCCCGTTTCAAAGAAGGCGGTGCACACGTCGGTGTACAGGGGCTCACCAAGGCTGCCCGGCTCTTTGGTGCGGTCGAGTACGGTAATGGTCTGCGCGGTGCCGGGAACGGCCTGGAGCAGATATTCCGCAGAGAAGGGACGGAACAGGCGCACCTTGACCAGGCCGACTTTTTCGCCCTTGGACATAAGGTAATGCACCACGCTTTCCAGGGCTTCACAGCCGCTGCCCATGCAAATGACAACGCGTTCTGCTTCGGGGTGGCCCACGTAATCAAAGGGTTTGTAGTGGCGTCCGGTAAGTTTGGTCACTTTTTTCATCTGCTGGAGCACAATGCCGGGCAGGGCGTCGTAGTAAGAGTTGGAAGCTTCGCGGCCCTGGAAGTAGATGTCCGGGTTTTGGGCGGTGCCGCGAAGGTCGGGGTGCTCAGGGTGCATCGCGGCGGCGCGGAACTCTTCAATCTTGTCCCAGTTGACCACTTTTTTGATGTCTTCATAATCGATGACTTCGATTTTCTGCACTTCGTGGGAAGTGCGGAAACCGTCGAAGAAGTGACAGAACGGCACACTGGCCTCAATGGCGGACAGGTGGGCGACAAGGGCCATGTCCATGCTTTCCTGTACGGAGGAAGAGGCAAGGAAGGCAAAGCCGGTCTGGCGGGCGGCCATCACGTCCTGGTGGTCTCCGAAAATGGAAAGCGCATGGGCGGCAATGGCGCGGGCGGAAACGTGGAACACGCCGGGCAGCAGTTCGCCTGCAATCTTGTACATATTGGGGATCATGAGCAAAAGGCCCTGCGAAGCCGTGAAGGTGGTGGTAAGCGCACCTGCGGCCAGCGAGCCGTGCACCGCACCGGCCGCACCCGCTTCCGATTGAAGCTGTTTGACCTGTACGGTTTGATCAAAGATATTTTTTATGCCTTTCGCGGCCCACTCTTCCGCTTCTTCCGCCATTACCGAAGAGGGGGTAATGGGATAGATAGCTGCGGTGTCGCTCAGCGCATAGGCGATGTGTGCGGCGGCTGTGTTGCCGTCCATCGTTTTCATCTTGGCCATGACTGTTCTCCTTGTATTACAAACGGCGCTTTCGCCGGGACATGGACGTGCATACCATATGCACGCCGGACAGGGTTTCAATGGACGTAACAACGCCCGATACGCCGGGTTTTACCCCGACATGCCGCTACAGAAAGAGTGGCGAGAAGTCTCGCCTGAAAATATATACGCGCCTGCGCGGCAACTCCGGCGACAGGCGGTTACTATACAGTATCATCAGACACACTGTGGGTCATTTTATACTGAAACAACAGAATGTGCATCAAAAAAAAGCACTCTTTGACAACAAAAAAAAATCACAAAATGCCCTGTTAAACCATGCTGTTACATGGGAAAAAGAGGAGCTCGTCATGGAAGGGCGGGCGAAATATTGTCGCTTTGTCCAAAAAGTACAAGTTCGGCCCAGGAAAAAGCGAACCACAGACGGCTTTGCGCGTCGGTAACGATGCTGTTTTCCACTTTTGCCCGGTCCTGGTTTTGGTATTCGCCGGTAAAGACCACGCGGGTAAAAAGCGCAGTGTTGTTAATGAGTTCCAGAAAGCGATCCTGCTGGTACAGGCAAAGCAGAAGCATGGTGGCGTGTCTGTCCGAAAGCAGCGCCCCGCCTGCCACGCTTTTGTAACGGGCCATGAGCTGCATGTAGCGGTCGTTCATCCGGTTGTAGTCGGCTATGCCCTGATCGGAAAGCCAGGTGTCTATGGTCCAGCTGCGTTTTTGCTCAAAACCTCGGCAGTGTTCTTCTCGCACCAGAAAATATTGCTCGATAATTCCTTGCCCGCTTGCTTCGTCTGCAGGTCTTGTTGCCCGGCCAAGGGGGTAGGTGCGGCAGGCAGAAGATCGGTGGGCGTAAACGCTGCACCCTTGCGGGGTCAAAAAGGGACAGGAGCGGGCGGGCGGCGGCTCCATGCGCAGGTGCAGCAGGGGAAAGCCCGTGTCTTCATAGCAACCGGGAACTGCGTAATCTTCAATAAACTCTTCGCTGCTCATGCTCAGCCCGGTGGCAAGGCGCAGCACGTCATAGGGGGTAAGGGGCATGGTCAGTCCCGAGCAACAGGCGTTGAAGCAGGGAACATCCGGGTGACAGTCAAACCAGAACTGCTCGCCGGGCTTCACTTCGGGCAGGCTTTGCAGAAATTCTTTTGTGGCGTCTTTACTCATGCGGTATTTCCCCTGGTGTAAATGTTCACCGGGGGTAATAGCCTAAAAGCTTCGGCAGGAAAAGCGCCCGGAACTCTGAAAATTGACAAGCGCCCCGGCCCACGGGCATAGTGCGGGCAATGCGGGGCGATTTGTCGGCAAAGCGCTTTCCGCTATTCTTTTTCTGTGCAGACAGCATGGCGGATATTTTTGTGACGCGGCAAAAGATACTCGTGTCGGATTTTGACGGCACCATCACGGACAAGGACTTTTTTGAGTTGGCTGTCACCCATTTGTTGCGCAGGGAAGACCTGCGCGCCTGGGACGAATTTTTGGCCGGCGACATCGATCATTTTACCGCCCTGCAACGGATTTACGGGCAAATACGCGCCCCGGAAGAAGCGGTTGTCGCGCTTCTGGAAAAAGCCGGGGCAGACCCCCTGCTTCTGGCAAGTGTGGAAAAGCTGGCCCAAAGCGGCTGGGAGGTCGTGGTGGCTTCTGCCGGGTGCGAGTGGTATGTGCGGCGTATTCTGGACGATATGGGCGTTTGCCTTGCGGTGCATGCCAGCCCGGGGGAATACGCTCCGGGCGGGCCGCTGGTGGTGAAAGCGCCGGTTGACTCGCCTTTTTACAACCCCGCTGTCGGCGTGGACAAGGCGGCACTTGTGCGCTCGTTCCAGGCAAAGGGCTATCTTGTCGCTTACGCGGGCGACGGCATGATGGACGCGCCCGCGTCGCTTCTGGTCAGCGCCGATGTGCGCTTTGCCCGTGAAAATTCCAGCCTCGCCTATATTCTCGAAGAACAGGGCGAGGGCTATCGATCGTTCACCCGCTGGTCCGCAGTGGCCGACGCCTTGCTGGCGAAAGAGCTTGCCCGGGACCAGGATGATTCGTCCGGTCAGGCCGCGTTATCCGGCAAGACCATACAGGGAGGCAGGGCATGATGATTCCCACGCAAATTCGTGTACCGAGCCTGGTGCGTATCAAGCCGGGCGCTTTGGACAGGCTGGGTGTATACCTTGCGCGGGAAAAGCATGACCATGTGCTTGTTTTTGCCAGTCCCCTGCCGGAACACATAGGGCAGAGGGCAAGGCAAGCGCTCTCTTCGGCGGGCGTAAGCTTTGTCTGGAAGACTGTGGACAGCAATTCTTTTGAGCAGGCCGTGCGGCTTTTTGCAGAGCTGGGCAAAGGCGTGCGGGCCATTGTAGGCATTGGAGGCGGCAAGGCGCTGGACATGGCGAAATACATCGCCTTTTTGGCCAGGCTTGCCTATACGGCAGTGCCCACGTCCCTTTCCAACGACGGTTTTTGCAGCCCCCAGTCCAGCCTGACCATGGACGGCAAGCGGCGCTCGCTTCCTTCTGCCCTGCCGCAGGGGGTGGTTCTGGATATTGACGTATGCCTCGGCGCGCCCAAGGTGCTGTGGCTTTCGGGGGTTGGTGATCTTGTTTCCAAACTCACCGCTGTGGTGGACTGGAAACTCGCCTTCCATACTGTGAAGGAACCGGTAAACGACCTGGCCGCGCTGCTTTCCGACGCAACGGTGTACCAGTTCCTCGGCGCACCGGGCTTTGACCGGGAGGGAACGACCCTGCTGGCCAACGCGCTCATGCTTAACGGTATTGCCATGGAAATTTGTGGTTCTTCGCGCCCGGCCAGCGGCAGCGAACATCTTGTTTCCCACGCGCTGGACGCAAGCTCGGCCCGTCCGCGTCTGCACGGGCTGCAAGTGGGCATGGCAACCTATATTTGCAGCCGCCTGCAAGGCAAGCAGAGCGATATCATCAAAACCCTGTTTGACCGGACCGGTTTTTGGGATGCGGTGCGCGAAGATCCCTTTTCCCTGGATGAGTGGCTGCGGGCCTTCGAGCTTGCGCCAACAATCAAAGAAGGCTATTTCACAATACTGTCGTTACAGGACTGCCAGTCTGCCGCAAAGGATATTTTGCGGGGAGACCCCGTACTTTCCGGTTGCTTCGTATAAATGTCGTCACATTGAAGGAGTATTCCATGACCCGCCTGGCTACTTTTCTTTTGCTCCTGGGCATGCTGGCGCTGCTTTGCTCCTGCTCGCAAAAATCCAGGGATCATTTTGCGGCCGATATTCCCAGGGCCGATACCGCGTCGCGCGGCAGCCACGCGGAAGCGGACAAGGAGCTGGCAGCGCCCGCGTCCTATGCTCCAAAAACCGCTTCGGAGCAGGCCGCTCTGGTGACAAACCGCAGAAAAAGCGCGCAATACCAGCCCCTGTCCACCTTCAGCCTTGACGTGGATACGGCCGGATATGGGCTTGTGCGCTCTGCCCTGAACGCGGGCAAACTGCCTTCGCCTTCGGCTGTGCGGGTGGAGGAGTTGGTGAACTATTTCCCGTGGACAGCCGCAGAGCGGCAGCTGAAACCGCTGGGCAAGAGTCCCTTTGAGGCGGCCTATGAAGCGGCCCCCTGCCCGTGGAACCCGCAGAATGTGCTGCTTTCCGTCACTGTGCGCACAAAGGACAATCCGGGCGGGGCGGGCACGGCGGTCAAAAAAGGCGCGTCAGTCCCAAAAGACGCAGCCAGGCACTTGGTTTTCTTGGTGGATGTTTCCGGAGACATGGCCCAGGAAGGCAGCCTGCCGCTGGTCAAGACTTCACTCTCCGTGCTTACGGGCAAGCTGCGCCCGCAAGATACGGTTTCGCTTGTTACCTTTGCCAGCGGCATGCGCACCGTGCTGCCGCCCACTTCCGGCAAAGAGCAGGCGCTTATTCTGGCAGCCGTGGACTCTTTGCAGGCCGGCGGGGCAACTGCCGGGGCAGGCGGCTTGCAGCAGGGGTACAACCAGGCCTCAGCCCACTTCATACCCGGTGGAGAAAACCGGATAGTGCTGTGCACGAACGGCAACTTCAACATGGGCGTCTCCTCCGTGGCGGAAATGGAAAACCTTGTCCGGCGCAACCGGAGCAGGGGCGTTCCCCTGACGGTACTGGGCGTGGGCAGCCGCAGCAATGATGCGGTGCTCTCGCGCATTGCCAACGCGGGCAGCGGTAATTACAGCCATATTGATTCGGTATCGGAAGCGGTCAAGGTGCTGTACGAAGAGGGGCGCTCCACTGTTACTGTGGCGGCCAGAGATGTGAAAGCCCAGGTGGAGTTCAACCCGGATGTGGTGGCGGTCTGGCAGCAGATAGGCTATGAAAAGCGGCAACTCGCCGACGCCGCGTTTACGGATGACAGCGTTGACGCCGCATGGGTGGGGCCCGGCAAACAGGTGACCATACTGTACGAGTTGACGCTGAAAAAACTGCCCGCGCAGCCCAATGGACCTGTCCTTCGCTACAACCGCATAAAGCCCATTGCCCTGCCACCTGGCCCGCGCATAAGCGAACTGGCCTACCTGAAACTGCGCTGGAAGGCCCCCGGAGCCGCTGCCGGGCAGGGCCAGAGTCTGGAAGTGGCCCAACCGCTGTATAGAAGATTTGTGCAGCCCTCGTTTGAGGCGGCAAGCGGTTCTTTTCGCTTTAACGCGGCGGTTGCGGCTTTTGGCGCAAAGTTGCGGGGCGATTTTATGCCTGCTAACTGGGGCAGTGTGATTCAATGGGCTTCGCAGGCCATAGGCAACGATACCGGCGGTTACCGGGCCGAGTTTGTCCGTCTTGCCCGCGCGGCGCAGGCCATTTCCGGCAAACAATAAAGGAATTCCCATGCAACACGACTGGATACAGCGCGGGCGGGAAATACTCGCCATCGAGTGTGAAGGCCTGCAAGCTGTACGCGAACATATCGACGAATCGTTTGCCCGGGCGGTGGAACTGCTGGCCGCCTGCAAGGGGCGCGTGGTTGTCACCGGAATAGGCAAGTCGGGGCTGGTGGGCAGAAAAATAGCCGCCACCCTGTCCTCAACAGGCACTCCCGCCTATTTTTTGCATCCCGTGGAAGGCGCTCACGGTGATCTGGGTGTTGTCAGCGCGCAGGATGTGGTTATCGCCATTTCCTATTCGGGCAAAACCGACGAACTGACGGCCATTTTACCCGCCCTGCGGCGCATAGGCACCAGCGTAATTGCCCTGACGTCCGGGCTGGCCTCGCCACTGGCTGCGCTGTCTGATATTGTCATCAACGCAGCCGTTCCCCGGGAAGCATGCGGTATGAACCTGGTGCCGACCAGCAGCACAACCGCTACTCTGGCGTTAGGCGACGCTCTGGCTGTGTGTTTGATGGACCACAAGTCTTTCGGCACCAAAGATTTTCGCCGTAACCACCCCGGCGGGGATCTGGGCCAGCGCCTTGGCCTTCAGGTTGCGGATATCATGCACACCGGAAACATTCCGGTTGCGCGGGAAAACGCGCCGCTGGGCGTGGCCCTGAGCGTGCTGGACAAGAGCGGTTTTGGCGCGGTTGTTCTGACCGACGCGGAAAATCTGCTGACCGGCATTCTGGTGGATGGCGACGTGCGAAGGCTGCTGTGCAGGGGCGGCGCGAATATGGACAAGCCGGTTTCGTCGGTAATGACAAAACGCCCGGCCTATGCAAGCCCGGAAATGAGTGCGGCAGAACTGATGAACATGATGGAAGAAAAGGGTATTACCGTGTTGCCGGTGGCGGACAAAACGGGAAAAGTGACGGGTATAGTGCACCTGCACGATATTCTGGGCAAAGGGAAAATCCGTTTTTCCGGTCCGGGCGGGGTGTAAGGGATGGACGGCAAGACAGTCAGCGCCTCACGCTTCATTACCCAGTACCAGACCCTTCCGGCAGATGCCAACAACGAGGGGCATCTTTTCGGTGGTCGCCTGCTCAGCCTGCTCGACACCACGGCCTATCTGTCTGCCGCGCGGCATGCGCGAAGCCTTATGGTCACGGCCAATGTGGATGTGGCCTTTCGCGCCCCGATACGGGTGGGCGATATTCTTATCCTGTATTCTTCGGTCAACGCGGCCATGCGTTCTTCCATGGAAGTGGGCATTCGGGTGGAAACGGAAAATCCTCTCACCGGCGAGCGGCAGCACGCCTGTACGGCCTTTCTGACCTTTGTGGTGGTGGATGAAAACGGCCGCCCCGGCCATGTGCCCCGCCTGATCACGGAAAATGAGGAAGACGAGCGCCGTATGGCGGACGCCGCGAGACGCATGGCTCTGGCCAGGCTTGAGCCGCACCGGGACAAGGCTTTGATGAGCGGTTTGCACCTTGAGTTGTTGCCGGGGTGTTACGCGGTGTGCCGTTTTCCCAAAACCTGCCCCATGCCGGACCTTTCGGCTATGCCTGCCACGGCCTTTGCTTCACTTACCGTAAGCGAGACCGAAGTGTCCGTTGTGCTGGATGATGTAACGGCCCAAAAGATGGAGAGTACGCTGCCCGATATGAAAAGAGCCGGCGGATACCGCTGCATGCGGGTTATGGAACAAGACTCGCGGGAAAAGGTGGGCCTTCTGGCCAGCCTGACCGCGCTGATGGCTTCCTCGCTGGTGCCTGTTTTGACCATATCATCCTATAATACGGTCTATGTGCTGGTAGAGGCCGGGCATGTCGGCACAGTAACGGCCAAACTGCGCAGCGCGGGGCATTCGGTAATAGAACTGCCTTGTGATTGTGATGAACGGAAATAGATAGCATACATGACAACACAGCGCATTCCCAGAGTCGCCTTGCTTGGTCGCCCCAATGTCGGCAAATCCACCTTGTTTAACCGGCTGATTCGCAGCAACCGGGCCATTACCCATGACATGCCGGGGGTTACCCGCGACCGGATGGAGGGCACGGTCAAGGCGCGGGGCCTGCCGGATTTTGCCCTGGTGGATACGGGCGGGGTCACGCTTGATTCACATGCCCGTGTGCAGGAAGGGCCGGAAGGTATTCGCGGCTTTGAGGAAGATATTCTCGAGCAGGCCAAGGACGCGCTGAAAGAGTCTGATCTGGTCTGCCTTGTGGTGGACGGGCGCGAAGGGCTCAGCCCGCTGGACGCGCATCTGGCCGATTTTTTGCGAAAGTCGGGCAAGCCGCTTTTGCTGGTGGTGAACAAGGTGGACGGGCCGGAGCGGCAAGACATCCTGCTGGCGGAATTTCACGGCCTCGGGCTGGAAACCATGGCTGTTTCGGCGGCGCACGGCTTTAACGTGCGCTCGCTGGAAGACGTCATGCGCGATGTGCTGTTCCCCCCCGCGGTCACAACGCCCGATGAAGAAGACGCCTTCTTGCGCGAAAACGCCATGCTTTTTGCCGGGGCCACGCGCAGGCAGAAGAAGCGCTTGCGCGATTCGCTGATCGCCGGACAGCAAACGCCGGATGGTGTTGGCGACGTGACGGACGATAGCGCAGGGGATGATGCTGCAACGGTGCCTGCGCAGGCAGAACTTACTGGCGGGCCGAAGGGGCCGGACGATTCTGACGAGCCGGACGATTCTGCCCACCCGGGTGATGCGGGCGCTTCCGCAGAGCCGGACGATTCGGAAGTTTCCCTGTACAACGGGCCGGACCTGTATAGCGGACCGCTACGCCTGGCGCTGCTGGGCAGGCCCAACGCGGGCAAGTCTTCCCTGGTTAACGCCCTTGCCGGTCAGAAGAGGATGATAGTCAGCGACGTTGCCGGAACCACCAGAGACAGTGTGGACGTTGCCGTGGAAATAGACGGCGATTCCGTGACCTTTGTGGACACTGCCGGGGTGCGGCGCAGGGCCAAAATTACCGATACTGTGGAACGCTACAGCGTCAATTCTTCCCTCAAGAGCACCACCAAGGCCCATGTAACGCTTCTGGTCATGGACGCGACAGAGGGCATAACCCAGCAGGACAAGCGTCTGATTGACCTTTTGCACGAGCGTAAAACCCCGTTCATGCTGCTGGTGAACAAAAGCGATTTGCTGGAGCCCAGAAAGCGCAAGGAAATCGAGCGCGATTTTCGCGAAGCCCTGGTCTTTTGCCCGCATGTACCGCTTATTTTCGTTTCAGCCAAAAACAGACATAACCTGAAAAACATCGTGCCGACAGCGCGCTCCATTCGGCGCGAGTGCGGCGTCCGCGTACCCACGGGCAAGCTGAACCGGGCCATGACGGCAGTGCTTGAGCGGCATCAGCCGCCCATTGTCAAGCGGGTACGGGCCAAGTTCTTTTACCTTACCCAGGCAGAAAGCCTGCCCCCGACCTTTGTGTTTTTCGTGAACGATGCGGAACGGATTTTGCCTTCATACGCAAGATATCTTGAGCGTTCGCTGCGCAAAATGTTCAACATTGCCCACGCGCCGATGCGCGTAAACTTCCGGTCTTCACACATGAAGAAAAAACGGAAGCGCTAAGTCATGTCGCGGAAAAAGACAGGGCGCAAGGCCGGTTCCGCCTCGGCAAAAACGGCTGGGAAACGCAGGACGATAGTTACTACCGCTACGGGTACGGTAAAAGTCACCATCGGACAGCCAAAACCGCTTCCTTGCGCCTCGCCGCCCCCTTGTGCAAGTCCGGAAGGGGGCGCTGGCGGATTTCCGGAAGCCGAAGCGTCGCGCGCTGTGGCCGAGGCCTTTATCGAAGCCGGTGGCAAGGAGCGTGAGCGCCTGGTCCGCATAATGAATTTTTTGCCCTGCTATGTGGCGCTGGTAAGCGCCGATCACAAAATTATTTACCACAACAAGGCTTTCAACCAGTATTTCGGAGAGCCGGAAGGGCGCTCCTGTTTCCAGGCCATGCGCAAGCAGGAAAAGCCCTGCCGCTTTTGTCAGGTGGCCGAAGCGACCGCCGGGCACACCAGCTCCAGCGTGATGGAGTGGGTGCACCCGGAAACCCGCCACGCATTTCGCGTCTATTCCTATCCTTTTGAAGATGTAGATGGCTCGCGCTGTCTGCTGGAAACCGGCTTCAACATCACTTCCGTACTTCGCGTGCAACAGGCGCTGGACTTGAGCGAGCAAAGCTACAGGGCGATTACGGACAACCTCTCCATAGGTATTGCCCTGGTGGACCCCTCCTTGCACATCAAAACCGGGAACACCCGGATGGGCATGTGGTTTTCCGGCGGTTTCAAGCCCAATTCCTGCGTCTGTGAGCTTTTGCACTGCGGCGAACAGTGGGAGCGCGCCCTTGCCGAAGCGGATTTCTTTTGTCCGGACTGCCCGTTCAGGGCATCGCTTGCGGATGGGGCGGGCCATGAAAAAGAGCTGTTTGTCGCCTTTTCGGATGGGCGGGAGCATGCTGTCCGTCTTGTAACCTGCCCGGTTATTCCGACCAGGGGAAAATTGTCCAGCGTACGGGCGATCATTTTGATGCTCGAAGACATTACCAAACGCATCCAGGTGAACAGGCAGTTGCAGCGGGCGCGTAAAATGGAAGCGCTCAACACCCTTGCCGGGGGCATTGCCCATGAGATTAACCAGCCCCTTTCGGCCTTGCACCTGTATACCGGCGGATTGCAGATGCTTCTGGAAAAATCCGGCAGCCTGCCGCAGGAGACCACGCTGGAGCGGCTAGGCCTGATCATGAAGGAGGCGGACAAGATTCGCGGTATCATCACCCACATGCGGGCTCTGGTCATGAAGGAGGGCTCGGTAAGTCTGGCCCCGGTTATGCTGAAAGACAGCGTTACTTCCGTACATGACCTCATGCGGGCGCGGTTTGAGGAAATGGATATCCGCTTTACCGTGGATATTCCGGACAGTATTCCGCCGGTGCAGGCAAATGACCCGCAAATGGAGCAGGTGCTGGTTAACCTTTTGAGCAACGCCATGCACGCCCTGGGTAAAGAGGGCAGCCAGGACAGGCATATTCTGGTTTCAGCCCGGCCTTCCCCGGACTTGAAGCGCGTCAGCCTGTGTGTGGCGGATAACGGCCAGGGGCTTGGCGATGGCGGTGAGCACGTTTTTGACCCCTTTTATACCACCAAGGAAAAGCATGAGGGCATCGGGCTGGGGCTTTCCATTGTGCACGGCTTTGTTTCGCTGTGGGGCGGCAGCATAAGCGCCAGGGCCAAGGGAGAGCCGCTTGGCGGGGCCAGCTTTACGCTGGAACTGCGCGTTGCCCAAAACGCGCCGGCGGGCGCTGTGGCAGACCGCCCAAACGCCCCCTTGCTCCCTGACGGGCAAAAGGCGGGGTCGGCTTTTCGCGCCGAAGCAGGGCATGATGCCGAACAAAAGGACAAGGCATGAGCGCAGCGCCATTATATGTAGTCGGCCTTGGTCCCGGCAGTGCGGGCCTGCTTGCCCCGGACGCGCGGGCCGCTTTGGAGCGAAGCACGCTTGTCGTGGGCTATAGCGGGTATATCGCGCTGTTGCCCAATGCGTTACGGGAAGGCAAAAAGCTGCTGTCCACCGGCATGACCGGCGAGGTAGCCAGGGCAAGCGGGGCGATCGATGCGGCCCTTGCGGGAGAATGCACGGCGCTGGTGTGCTCCGGTGACCCCGGAGTGTATGCGCTTTCCGGGCTGGTGCTTGAGCTGCTTGAATATCGGGGCATTTCACCGGACGCGCTTCCGCTTACGGTCATTCCCGGTGTGCCTGCCGTGTGCGCGGCAGCGGCCCTGCTTGGTGCGCCCCTGATGCATGATTTTGCCTGCATCAGTCTGTCAGACCTGCTCACCCCGTGGGAGACAATCAGAAAGCGCCTGCGCTGCGCCTTTGAAGGCGATTTCGTTGTGGCGCTGTATAATCCCCGCTCCAAACATCGGCAGGAACAACTGGTTGAAGCAACAGCCCTGGCGCTTGCCCAAAAAGCGCCGGAAACCCCGGTGGGGGTGGTGGTAAACGCCTTTCGCCCCGGTCAGAGCGTCAGCATTGAATTCCTGCAATCCCTGCAATCGGCCAGGGTGGATATGTTCACCCTGATCATCATCGGCAACAGCCAAAGCCGCATCGTACCGGGCAGCGGCAACACCCCGCTGGCCTGGGAACACGGCGCGCGCCTGCTTACCCCAAGAGGCTACGAAAAGCGCATCGGAGCCATGCGCGGTTGACGCAACAGGGTGTGGGCGTTGTTGTGAAAAAAGATAAAGAGCACCAACGAGCCGTGAGAAAATCCATGGGGCCGTCGTCAAAGAATCAGCGGGATATCGAAATTTTCACCGGCAACACGAAAAACCGTGCTGCAAAATGACCGGCTAGGAGCTGTTTCTCAATACACACAAGGCAGAATCCGCAGCCCCAGCACCTTGGGGTTGGCGCAGGCGTAAGCTCTGGCGGCCTTTTGCGTAGCCCGCCTTTTTTTCGTGTTTTACCGAAAAAAGGCGGGTCGCGTTGCGTTTTTGCAGGTAAAAACGGCCCTGGAACGAAAAAAACGCATTTTTTTCCACTCAACCTCTTTACGAGCAAAAATACGTTCTTATTATTGGTGAGGATATACCCGCTCCGTGTGGAGGCACCTGCTTCGCAGGGTTTGTCGCAAACGGACGTATACATAGTTGCTGATCTGTGAGGAGGAACAGTTTCATGGGTAAAATTATAGGCATAGATCTTGGTACCACCAACTCCTGCGTCTTCGTAATGGAAGGCAAGGATGCAAAATGCATTACCAACCCCGAAGGCGGGCGCACCACCCCTTCCATCGTGGCCTTTACCGACAAGGAACGGCTTGTCGGCGATATTGCCAAGCGCCAGGCGGTTACCAACCCCGAGCGAACGGTGTTCGGCATCAAGCGCCTTATGGGCAGAAAGGCCGACACCCCTGAAATTCAGGAGTGGAAGAAGCACAGCCCTTACAAAATAGTAAAAGACAAAAACGGCGACGCTGCCGTGGAAGTGGAAGGGCGCACCTACACCGCCGCTGAAGTTTCCGCCATGATCCTTTCCAAGCTCAAGGCGGATGCGGAAGCGTACCTCGGTGAAACCGTAAGCGAAGCCGTAATCACGGTGCCCGCCTACTTCAACGACTCCCAGCGCCAGGCCACCAAAGACGCGGGCCGCATTGCCGGTCTTGACGTGAAGCGCATCATCAACGAGCCGACAGCCGCTTCTCTGGCCTATGGCGCGGACAAAAAAGGCAATGAAAAAATCGCCGTGTTCGACCTTGGCGGCGGTACATTTGATATTTCCATTCTCGAAGTCGGCGACGGCATTGTGGAAGTGCGCGCCACCAACGGCGACACCTTCCTTGGCGGTGAAGACTTTGACCAGCGGGTGATCAACTGGCTGGTGGATGAATTCAAAAAGGAAACCGGCGTGGACCTGGCCAAAGATCGCCTCGCCCTGCAACGCCTGAAGGAAGCGGCGGAAAAAGCCAAGAAGGACCTTTCCACCTCCATGGAAACGGAAGTGAACCTTCCCTTTATCACTGCCGACCAGACAGGCCCCAAGCACCTTTTGATGAAGCTTTCCCGCGCCAAGTTGGAATCGCTGGTTGAAGACCTGGTCAAGCGGACCATCGAGCCTTGCAAAAAGGCCCTTTCCGACGCCGGTATCAGTGCATCTGAAATCAACGAAGTAGTGCTTGTCGGCGGCATGACCCGCATGCCGCTCGTACAAAAGAGCGTGCAGGAATTCTTCGGCAAGGAGCCGAACCGTTCGGTCAACCCGGATGAAGTGGTTTCCATGGGCGCGGCCATTCAGGGCGGCATTCTGGCCGGTGACGTGAAAGACGTGCTCCTGCTGGACGTAACCCCGCTGTCCCTGGGTATTGAAACCCTTGGCGGCGTTATGACCAAGCTTATCGAGCGTAACACCACCATTCCGACCCGCAAGAGCCAGGTGTTTACCACAGCGGCTGACAACCAGCCCTCGGTTTCCATTCACGTCTTGCAGGGTGAGCGGAACATGGCTTCCGACAACATGACCCTTGGCCGTTTTGAACTGACCGGCATTCCGCCCGCACCACGCGGTCTGCCGCAAATTGAAGTCTCGTTCGACATTGACGCCAACGGTATTGTGAACGTGTCGGCCAAAGACCTTGGCACCGGCAAGGAACAGACCATCCGCATTACGGCCTCTTCCGGCCTGTCCGAGTCGGAAATTCAGCGCCTGATCAGGGAAGCGGAAACCCATGCCGATGACGACAAGAAAAAGCTTGAACTTATTGAAGTGCGCAACCACGCTGATTCGCTCATCTATGCCACCGACAAATCCTTGTCCGACCTTGGCGACAAGGTGGAAGCGGACCTGAAGGCGGACATCGAGTCCAAAACCGCCGCGCTCAAAGCGGTAATGAACAACGATGATGTGGACGGCATCAAGGCTGCCATGGACGAGCTTTCCAAGGCTTCGCACAAGCTGGCTGAACAGCTCTACGCCCAGAAATCCCAGGACGGCGGTGCCGCCCCCGGTGCCGGCGCTCCCGAAGCGGAAAACAAAAAGGACGATGAAGACGTGGTAGACGCGGACTTCACCGAAGTGAAATAAAAGAGAAGCAGCGTGGCTCACGCTGACAGAACAAACAGCGCCCGCGCGGGAAACCGAGCGGGCGCTGTTTGTGTGTGATGTCATCTCCCAAACGGGCCTTGCGGAAAATAATCGGCGCTTTCCTTACTTTACCCAGTCGCTTATCGTGTACACAAGTGTCGTTGTGCCCTTGTCGTCGCTGAGTGTGAGCTTGCGGTTGTGGTCGGCAAGCCCGAGGCGCGCGCCTTTACGCAACATGGCGTATAGCTTTCGCTCAAGGTCGTTGCGCTCCGGCTCGTGGCACATCATCATGGTGGAGACCATGTTCGGCACGGTGAGTACGCCGTCTTTCAAGGTGCCCGGTCCGGCAAAGCGGTTGCAGGCAAGGCCGGATATGCGCATGCCCTCGTTGAATTCCAGTTCCGGTGTGCGCTCGGCAAAGGTCGTGTCCTTGCCGTTTATGCTTTGCAGCACATACCGGTGGTGCAAGAGGTCTTTATCTGTAACCGTAGTCGAACCGCCATCGCCCACACCTGTTGCGGCGCAGGCTGTAAGAAGCGGTAAAAGAAGCAGGGTCGCGAAACGTCTGTTCATGGTGTTCCCCATATGGCAAAGGTGTGAACCTTTTTTACTGTTTCATGCACAAGTATGGCCTTTTATACACGCGTCTGTACCTCTGGCTGCAAGCACAGCACTCTGGCTGCAAGCATACCACGCTGAGTGCGCCTTTGCCAGCGGCACGTTATTCCTTTCGGTCATATCGCTTTGTTCGAAATAAATTGTTTTGTGGAATAACCGTCAATATATTGCATTTCGGGTTGAAATCTGCCTAATGTACCATTTCTGATAATTTGGGACTGTTCAATCCCGATTTTGTTCCATAACCATCCTGCCATTGGCAAGACATACCGGCGTAAGCCCGAAAACAGGTACGACAACATGAAAATTCTGGTTCTCAACTGCGGCAGTTCTTCCTTCAAGTATCAACTGATCGAGATGGATGATCACTCGGTCCTGTGCTCCGGCCTTGTGGAGCGTATTGGCGCGGCCATGGGCAGCCTTACGCACAAAAAAGCCCCGGGTACGGAGGCGGAACAAAAATTTTCTGAAGAACATCCCTTCCCGGATCACACCGCAGGCATGTCCCGCGTCATGCACATGCTGACCAACGGTGACACCGCCGTTATCAAGGACCTTTCCGAAATAGCCGCCTGCGGCCACCGCGTGGTGCAGGGCGGGGAGG
>JAJDIC010000054.1 GCA_030266525.1 Desulfovibrio sp. OttesenSCG-928-G15
GATGAGATGATGCGTGAACTCAAGGCCGGTCAGC
Source organism: Desulfovibrio sp. OttesenSCG-928-G15 (assembly GCA_030266525.1). Next base: position 35 of record JAJDIC010000054.1, read on the forward strand.
GAGAAGAAGCGTTCCCAGCCTATGCGCTCTGCCCATTCGCCAAGGCGCTCGTATTTTTTCGCGTTGGCGGCATACACTTCCACAATATGCTTCACTTTGTCGGTCAGGGTTTTCCAGCGCGGCGGCTCGTTGGGAATATACGCGACCACCACTTTTGAGAACTTTGGCATACTGATCCGGTTAGAAACTTTTCCCCCTACCATGATGGCCACGCCGTCGCCCTGCCCGTCGGAAATGGGCAAAGCCGGACACATGGTGTAGCAGTTGCCGCAGTACATGCAGCGGTCGTTCTTGATGGCGATGGAACTGACTTTTTCGCCCTTATACTCCACCTTGGTCGGGCGGACAGCCGCTGTGGGGCAGGCGGATACTGCCAGCGGAATTTCACAGAGCTGGTCGGTCCATTCATGGTCAATCATCGGCGGTTTGCGGTGAATGCCAACCAGCCCGATATCAGAGCAATGCACCGCGCCGCACATATTAATGCAACAGGCGAGCGATATGCGCACCGGAGCGGGCAGGCGCATGTTCTGAAAATCTGCAAACATTTCGTCCATAACAGCCTTTACCGGGCCGGAAGCGTCTGTTGCCGGGGTGTGGCAGTGTACCCAGCCTTGCGTGTGCACAATGTTGGTAATACCCGCCCCGGTGCCGCCAATGGGGAACTTGTGCGAGCCGCCGTCGAACTTGCGCCGGGCAAGGTCGGCCTTCAGGGCGCGCAAGGTTTCTTCGTTGTCCGTCATGAACTCTATGTTATTCCGGGTGGTGAAGCGCAAAAAGCCCCCGGAATATTTGTCCGCTATTTCACATATCTCGCGTATATGGGTCACCGACATAAGGCGGGCCGCGCCGCAGCGCACCGTATAAACCTTGTCGCCGGTTTCGGAAACGTGCACCAGAACGCCCGGCTCAAGTATTTCGTGGTAGAGCCATTTGCCTTTGTTTTTGGCGATAAATGGGGGATAAAATTCGTCATATTTTCGCGGCCCAAGGTCTGTGAGCCGGTTTTCCATAGGCTTTGCGGGATTGTACCCTGATGAGATGAATGCCATGTGAATGCCTCCTGTTTATCTCTGGTGTCTGCTGCGATAGGCCTCAAGATCACGATCCCAGCCGCCGGGAACCTCTTCTTCCTTGAAGAAGATATAGGGGTTATGCCGGGGCTCTTTAACGTGTACCGGTTGCGGGGGAATGCCTGTCGCTTCCAACAGACGCTGGAAGGAAAGACGGCGAATTGTCTCGCCAACGCGTTCGCGGTTTTTGCCTTCTTCCATCCACCAGTCCCATATCTTTTCGATAACGGCCTTGATTTTGTCATAGGGCTTTTCCACTTCAATGAAGGGAATAAGCAAAGAGCCCATTTGCGCACCATCCAGAACAGGGGCTTTCGCGCCGACAAGAATGCTTGCGCCGCGTTCGTCGCCGATGCGCAGGGCGCGCGGCATGACGTTGATACAGTGCATGCAGCGGGTGCATTCCCGGTTATCAATGGTCAGCTTTGCGCCGTCCCAGCGCATGCATTTCGTGGGACAGCGGTCAATAACTTCTGCCTCAAGGTCGAATTTTCCCCAGTCGCGGCCTGAGTGTGCGCCCGCGTTGGGGGGAAATTCGCTGCCGACGTATGCCTTTACGGCGTCATTGTCGATTTTTATGTCATCCTTCCAGGTGCCCACCACGGCAAAGTCGGAGCGGGCCATGGCCGCCACGCAGCCGTTGGGGCAGCCGTCGAACTTGAACTTGAATTTGTACGGGAAAGCCGGACGGTGCAGCTCGTCCTGATAGTCCACAGTCAGTTGGTGGCAGATATCTTGCGTATCGTAGCAGGCATATTCGCAGCGCGAGGTACCAAGGCAGGCCGCTGGCGTACGCAGGTTTGAGCCGGAGCCGCCAAGGTCCTGGCGCAGGTTGTGGGTCATTTCAAAGAAGATTTCTTCCAGTTGCGGGGTCTGGGTGCCAAGCAGCACGATGTCGCCTGTGGCCCCGTGCATGTTGGTCAGGCCGGAGCCGCGCCGCTCCCACAGTTCGCACAGTTGCAGCAGAAATTCCGTTGAATAGTATTTGCCGGAAGGCTGGTTCACCCGAAGGGTGTGAAAATGGGCTATGCCGGGAAACTTGTCCGGCTGGTCGCAATAGCGCCCGATAACGCCGCCGCCATATCCGAATACCCCGACTATCCCGCCGTGTTTCCAGTGGGTTTCGCCATCGTTGTATGAGAGTTCCAATACGCCCAGAAGGTCGGCCGGACTGTCCGCAGGGATTTGAAAGTCAATGGTGTCGGCCTTGGCCTCGCGGCTGGCCGCCTCTTGCTTGATGTCCGATACAAAACTGGGCCACGGCCCGGATTCCAGCTGATCCAGTTTAGGGGTCGGGTGTTTCGCCATTATTCCACCTCTGTAGGGTTCAGGTTTGATCAGGGCTGCTAGCGAAGCGCCCTGACGCATGCATCCACGCCATACACCGGACAGTACCCAGCGAATGACCCTTCCAGTTATCAAGAAGTGGGCCAATAAATTTATTCTGTATAATAAGCTTGTTACGCTGATAGATGGAGACAGGGAGAATGCAATGCAGTGAAATCAAGAAATAAACAACGAAATTTCGTTATTAATGTATAAAAAAAAGCCCACACATGCCTCGCATGCATGGGCAGCTTTTTACCGTATGTAAAGCCGCGCGAATTTCCTCACGCCGAGCGTAAAGAGCTTGAGATCAAGCAAAAAATAGCGCCTGGCGGGATACAACAAAAGGACAACCGCGCCCGCCCAAGGTACGGACCTCATCAGTCGCTTGGGCTGTTCAGTTTTTCAGGCCTGAAACGCTCGCAAACGGGATCTCTCAGCCTTGCGCAGCCCCGGCCTCGGACTTGAGAGCGGCAATTTGTGCGCTCACTTCGGAAATCTGACTTTGCAGACTTTCCACCTCTCCGGAGTCGGCCCCGTCACCACCCTTGCGCGAAACGGTCTGTGCCAGCTTGCTTTGCAGGCTTTGCAGCCTCTTTTCCAGTTCTTCGAGTTGCTCTTCCGGGCTGGAAGATTGGGCCTTGCTTCGCTTGTCTTCCATGTAGGAAGAAAATTCCTGGGCGGCTTCGCTCTGTTCGTGCGTTTCCTGTTCCTGCTTTTTCTGCTCGTCCGCTTCGCGGGCAGCGTTCAGGGCCTCAGGCGAAATACTCACGCTGTCTCGACCCCAGGAAAAAGGCAAAGAGGAGCCTTGCTGCGAGTCTTCCTCCTCCTTTCTGTACTGTCTGTTCAGACTGGTTTCTTCTGTCTGATACGCGCTACTGGCCCAAATACTCGAAATGTCCATACTGCCTCCGGCAAAATTTTCCCCGCACGATCAGGCAAGCAGGAATAATGCCAATCAGGCAGGGCATCGCACAGGGCAATTCCCCCCGGCAGGCTCCCGGTCAAAGTCGTTCGGTTATGATTCCTGGAGAGGAAAACGGAACTTGGGCCAGCATGCTTTGCCCCCAAGGCAATATTTCAGACACCACCGCCTGCCCCCATTGTTGCCCCCATTTTGCTTGTCGCAAGGGCCTTCATCGGCCCGGCACGAACAGCAAAACCCCACAAAAACAAAGCCCCGCAAGGCTTTTAAGACGTTGCGGGGCTTCTTGGTATTTGTTATGGCGGAAGCGTATAGGAGTCGAACCTACAATGGACATCTCTGCCCACCACTGGTTTTGAAGACCAGGCGCCACACCGGTGACGAAACGCTTCCACTTGCCGGTATGTATGTGCCAGCATACCGGTTAAAAGTAAAGGCCGAGAGTTGCAAAAACGGGGCGGCGGCTCGCAAACATGGCCGCGTGTGGACGCGTGACGACACTCTTTATGGCGCGGAATCCACAATGGCTATGGCATCGCCCGGTTGCAGAAACTTGAGCAGGCGTATCATGTCTTTTTCCGGCACACTGACGCAGCCCGCTGTCGGCCTGCCTTTGGAGCAGTGCAGGAAAATGGCTGAACCGGCCCCCCTGACTATGGGGCTGGTGTTGTAGTCGATGACCGCCGCATAGGCGTAGGCAACGGTTTCTGTTATCAGGTGCTCCGCGCTTTTCCAGTCCCGGTTGGCAACAGTCCCTTTTGCCCAGGTGTTATAGTGTACCGACGCCGGGTCATCCACCCAGTAATCGTCTTGCGTCACTTGTGTATAGGGCAGTCTGGAGCCGGGGTTCTCCTTGATGCCGAAAGCCCGGCTTATGGTAAACACGCCGACGGGCGTTTTGCCGTCCCCTTCCTTTTTGTCCCGACCAAGGCCGCCCTTGCCTATGAAACCGCTGCTTGCAAAGGCAAGGCTCCATTTTCCCTTGGTCTTTTCATAGGCTTGCAGGGTCATGGCCGTGCCTTTTGCCTGCACTACCAGCAGCCTGTCCTTGTCTGCCCCGGCCTTTTGCAAGAGGGCCTCAGGCGCGACAAGCTCTGCGGCCAATACGCCCGCGGGTGCGGACAACACGACCAACAAACATACGGCGCACAGGCTGATACACATATTTTTCATAACTTCTCCAGTAGGATTGTTGTTCTTTTTTCGCGAGCTGCGCCCCTTTGCCGTAAGGCAGCAGGCCTCACAGGCTGGCCAGGGCTTCGCGGCCCGCGATCAGCGTAAAATCTTCCGCCGAATATTCCGTCAGGGCTTCTTTGATATCGGCTACAACCGCCTCTTTTTCGTCCTTTGAGGCGAAGCGGTAATTCAACGCATTAAGGTAGTGCATGGAATCAAACAGGGTATCCGTAGTCAAACGCTCCAGAAAGGCGAGCATTTCTTCCACTTTTTCCTTTTCTGAAGCCTGGACAAATGTCCCGTCAGCAAGCATTCGGGCGAGGGGCGCACCGGGGAAAACCGTCAACCCGGTGGTGGTTATGCGCCTTGGGTGGACCTGATTGAAAAAAGCAGCCGTGGCTGCGGCGCTTCGCCTGCCCTGCCCGCTTCCGGCCATGCCAAGAATGTATTGCGTAGTATAGGCAATGCCCGCCGCATCCAGACGCCAAAGTTGGGTCAGCGCTTCCTTGCTGGTGTGCCCCTTGTTCATGAGGGCGAGGGCCGCATCGTTCCCGTTTTCCGTGCCTATGTACAGGTGGCGAATGCCAAGCCCGCACAGCCGCCGCAGTTCTTCATCCGTTTTGGCGGCAACGTCGCGCACCATAGCCTGGGTGCTTATCTCCGCAAAATCGGGAATATGCCCGGAAATCACGGCTGCGTATGCTGCAAGCGTTTCAAAAGGCAAGGCAAAGGGGTTTGAGCCGACCAGATAGATATGCTTCGTGAGGCCCGGTTGCTCTTTCTTTTCAAGCACTTCGCGCTCCAGGCCAGCAACCGGATTACTCATAAAAGGGTTGCCCCGGCTGATATAACAAAAATTGCACCTGTTATATGTGCAGCCCTGGGTTGCGCGAAGCAAGAGGGATTTCGCCTCTTGCGGCGGACGGTAAACTGTTTCGGTGAAGCGCATGGGAACCTCTTGCAATCAAAAAAAATCTGCCGCTATGCCCCGGTTGCCCCTTGCGCCCGAAGCGTCATGAGGGCGATTTCCGAAGGCACACCAAGGCGCACGGGAAAACCGTTCCACAGTCCCGCGCCGGTGCTGACATACAGGGGCATGCCGTTTACGGAATACCAGCCGCGCAGGAAGCCTTGGTTGAACAGACAAACCACCTCGGTCATACCGGGCATGTGCCCCCCGTGCGTATGACCGGAAAGCTGCAAGTCCACCTTGTGCTGCGCGTTGCTCACGGCGTTGCCCGGCCGGTGGTCCATAAGGATGCGCACGGCCTTGTCCGGCGTATCGGCAAGGGCCGCGCCAAGGTTGGGCAGGGGCAGGGAAAAGCGCTCGGCAGCAACATCGGTAATGCCCGCAAGCACGAGTTCCTCGCCTTTTGCGCCAATCACGGCGTGTTCGTTCAGGAGCATGCGGATGCCCAGTTCTGAAAAAACATCCATCCACTCCGAAAATCCATTGTAATATTCATGGTTTCCGGCGCAGCCGTAAACGCCGTAGCGCGATTTGAGCTTTGCCAGCCAGCGCACACTGTCTGCCCTGTGGGCGGGTATGCCGTCTACCAGATCGCCGGTAAACACCACCAGATCCGGTTCAAGCTCGTTTATCCTTTCCACAACACCTCTGGCCCAGTCGCTTCGCAGTAAAGGACTGACGTGCATGTCGCTCACCTGCACCAGCTTGAAGCCGTCAAGCGCCTTGGGTAAATTGGCAAGGCGGGCCTCTATCGGGTGCACATCCGGCACTTTGACCGATTCAAAAACCCCCACTGCGGCAGGCCCCAGCACCAGGCCGGAAAGAATCGGCCCGCGCGCCGCGACAGCAGCCGGAAAAAGCGCGGCGCCGCCCTTGACAAATGCCCGCCTGCTTTCACTCGCCGGTCCGCCAGACTGTGAAGCCGCCGTCCCGCCGCCGGGCAAGCCTGAAAACAGCTTTTGCGGCAAAAATCGCTTGATCAGACGCACAATGTCGCGTGCAAGCACGAACAAAAACAGGAGAATAGCACTGATAAACAGCCAGCCCTGCACCATAAGCACAGGCGCGGGAAGCTCCGGCGACGACAGCCCACCGAAAAGCCGGTTAAACAAATGCTCTTGCGAGGCAACAAACAAAACAAGAGCCAGAACGACTTTTCCCTTTGCACCCAGCCTTGAGGGCAGCACAAAACGGATAAGCAGGTAGGCGAACAAAACACCGGTCATTGCATGGATGAACATGGAGGGTACTTCTCTGGGGATTACAGGAAAAAGCGATGCACAAGACGAGTAGTATACCAGCAGCCTGCCCTGTGCGGCAAGAGGCTTTCAGCCTCCTGCCGCACAGGGCCGCTCGCTGCCCGTGCCGGAAGCGTCAAAGCCGGGCAGACCGTGCAGCTCGTTTCTCAGACGGGAGGAACACAGGGCCTGCATCAGAGCGTCCACTGCCGGATCAGCCAGCACATCATCCGGTATCACCAGATCACAGGTGGTGGAGGCAAGCGGTATGAAATCCAGCCCCAGAGAGGCCGCCACAAGGCCAAGGCCAAGGGCTGCGTCTGCCGCGCCAAAGGCCACACGGCAGGCTCCCTCATGGTGCGAATAAACCTGCGTGTCATACCCTGCCACTGCCTCGGCAGGCACCCCCGCCCGGGCAAGGTGGTCATCCAGCAGCCTGCGTAAGGCCGCGCCCTGCTCCCTGTTCACAAAGCGCACACCTTTTTCGGCAATGTCCGCAACCGTGCGGATAGCAAGCGGATTTCCTGGCGCTACCATAAGCCCCTCTTCATTGGCGCAAAAGCCCACCAGCCTGCCCGCGCGACCGCAAAGTCGTTTATGGGCTTCTCTTGCATTGGCATCATCGCCGCCGCCCGAATGAAAATGCGTTGCGGCAATATGGGCGTTACCGCCTGCCAGAGTATCCAGCGCCCTGCCGCTGGAGGCAAAAATGCAGCGAACGCGGGAAGAGAAGAGTCGGCGCTTCATGTGGGAGTCGAGCAATTCCAGGGCAGGGTTGCAGCCGAACAGCAACAGGGTCTGGCGAATAAGCTGTGGCGGCGAGGTCACGTCCACCGTGCCGTCACTTTGTACATAGGCGTCAGCCGCAGGTAGCAGGGCTGTGCCGAAAAACTCCAGCGGCACGCCCACCAGTTCGCCTCTGACATAGGCCAGGGCCAAGCGGCTACCGGGGTGGAGAGCACGCTCTGCATGCGCAGCGAAATGCGGCACAAGACGCGGCGCAGCCCCGCAATCGCTCACGGCTGTGTGGAACAGCGATTCCACGCTACAGGCAAAAAGCTTTGCCATGGCCAGAGCCACTGCCGTGTTCGGCAAATACCTGCCGCATTCCATATCGTACACCGCTTGTCGGCCCAGCCCCAGCATTTGCCCGAGCGCCGCCTGTGACCAGCCTTTACGCAGCCGGTGCCGTCTGATGGTATTGCTTATGCCTTGCGCGTTTTTCGACATAATGAAGCCCTTGAGCGAGAGAAGAAGGCTTGACGCATCCATAGCATGGGGTTAGAGAAATAACAATGCCGTGTATACACGTCATCTGCTTTTTTTACGTATAATTGCATACATTCCATTCTACCAAGGAGCCTGCAATGCTCTTCCCCCGCAGTGTTTTTTTTGCCCTGCTTGTCGCCTGCCCGCTTGTTCTGGCCCACCCGGTCATGGCAAAGGGCAAAGCGCTTATCGTTTTCGCAGCCGCATCAACCACAAACGCGATTACGGAAATCGGCGTATTGTACAAGCAGAAAGGCCTTGGTGAAATCACCCCCTCCTTTGCCTCTTCTTCCACCCTGGCCAAGCAAATTGAGCAGGGGGCACCTGCGGACCTGTTCCTTTCCGCCAATACCCGGTGGATGCAGTATCTTGACGATAAAAACCTTGTGGATGCGACCAGCCGCAAGGACCTGTTGTATAACCGGATAGCCCTGGTCGTGCCTGCGGACAGCAAGACGCGGAACATCGACATACAACAGGGCGCGGACCTGGTTTCCCTGCTTGGCGCTGACGGCAAACTTGCCGTGGGCGACCCGGAGCATGTTCCCGTAGGCATGTACGGCAAACAGGCTTTGGAAAAACTGGGGCTGTGGGACTCGATAAAGGATCGCATCGCCCCCACCAAGGACGTTCGCGCGGGCCTTGCTCTGGTGGAGCGCGGTGAAGTGCCGCTTGGCCTTGTCTATTCCAGTGATGTGGCAGCTTCGGACAAGGTACGGATCATCGGCATTTTCCCGGCAGACAGCCACCCGGAAATCGTATACCCGGTTGCGGCCATTGCCGGAAAAAACGTGGACGCGGCCAAGGCCTTTATCGGCTTTTTGTCCAGCCCCGAGGCAGCAGCCATTTTCAAAAAGTATGGGTTTGAAGGGAGATAGAAACCCGCAACAAAAGAAGAAACACGCAACATAACGGATTATATTCATGTTCTCTCTTACTCCGGCAGAAGCGGACGCCATGCGGCTGAGCCTCAAGGTGGCCTGTTGGGCGGTTGTGGTCAGCCTTGGACCGGGCATTTTTTCAGCATGGCTGCTTTCACGCTGCCGCTTCCCCGGTCGCAAGGTGCTTGACGGACTTATCCATCTGCCCCTTGTGCTGCCGCCGGTGGCTATTGGCTATTTGCTGCTGGTAAGCTGCGGGAGAAACGGGGTTATCGGCTCTTTTTTATACGCCCACTTCGGCATTACCCTGGCCTTTGACTGGAAAGGGGCGGTTCTGGCCTCTGCTGTCATGGCTTTCCCCCTGATGGTACGGGCCATCCGGCTTTCCATTGACGCCGTGGACCGGGATATTGAAGACGCAGCCCGCACCCTTGGCGCGGGGCCGACGCGCGTTTTTTTTACTGTCACCCTGCCCCTTGTTCTGCCCGGCGTAATCACGGGAACGATGCTCGGCTTTGCCAGAAGCCTTGGCGAATTCGGCGCGACCATCATGTTTGTTTCCAACATTCCAGGCCAAACCCAAACCCTGCCTCTGGCCCTGTACACCCTGACCCAGGTGCCGGACGGTGACGCCGGGGCCATGCGCCTGTGCGTCATTGCCGTGCTTATTGCCATGGCGGCGCTCATCTTGTCGGACATTCTGTCCAAGCGCTATGCCAACACTCTTGGCGCATAACGCGTAGCGGGGAATGCATGCACATAGCCGTATGTAAACAACAGGGCAGCTTTTCGCTTGATGTGCGCTTTTCCGGCAAGGCAGATGGCGTTACCGCCCTGTGCGGGCCTTCCGGTTCGGGCAAAACTTCGGTCATCAACATGGTCGCGGGCCTGTCACGGCCTGATTCGGGAACAATTTCCCTTGCCGGAAACCTGCTGTTCGACTCCGCAGCCGGTATCTGCCTGCCGCCGGAAGCGCGGCGCGTGGGCTATGTTTTCCAGGAGGGCCGGCTGTTTCCCCACTTGTCCATACGGGCAAACCTGACATACGGCATGAAGCTCATACCCAGGGCAAAACGGGTTATCCACCTCGATCAGGTGGTGGGTTTGCTGGGCATCGAACACCTGCTCTCGCGACGTCCGCGCAAACTTTCCGGCGGGGAAAAGCAGCGCGTCGCCATTGGTCGGGCGCTGCTCATCTCACCTTTTGCCCTGCTGATGGACGAACCGCTGGCCTCTTTGGACGAAGCCCGAAAAGAAGAACTGCTGCCCTATATTGCGACTGTGAACAAAGAATTCCACATCCCTGTGCTCTATGTCAGTCACGCCATGGAAGAGGTTGAGCGCATTGCGGATACCGTTATCCGCATGGAAAACGGCCGGGTTGTTTCGTAGAATAAAGCTGTCTGCCGCGCGAATGCGCAGAGCGGAGAATACGGCCACACGGGCTTGTCGACCCGGTACGTCGTCGGCATTGCCGCACTTGCTTTTTCAGGCGGCTGCGTCTATCAATGGGGTGCGATGCCGCTTCGTGCAGGCGGCTTGCCAAAGCGCCGCTGTGCACATGAAACGCCCCCCTTTTCCTGTATCTTTTTACGCTACGTCGATGAACATACTCTACACCAATTTCCATACCTCTTCCGGCGGCGGGCATACCACCTATATTCTGCAACTTCTGGAAAACCGGGAGCACACAAGCTTTGTGGCCTGCCCGGAAAACAGCAAGCTGTACAACATCCTGCGCGAGCGCGGTTTTCCCGGCCTTGTAGGCATAGAATTTCCCGGCGGGCTGCGCAGCCCCCGCGCCATCGCCTCCAACACGCTCAAACTGGCAAATGCCATTCGCGAGTGGAACATAGACATCGTCCATACCAACGGCTCTGCCGATAACCGCTTGCTGCTCTATGCTTCATGGATTTGCCGCAAAAAGTTCAAGGTTGTCTTTACCAAGCACAATACCTACCCGATCAAAGGCTTTTTTTCCCGTCTGCGGCTCAAATATTTCAATGACGCGGTCATTATGGTCGGCCCGCATGTGGCGGCCTGTGCGGCCATGGGGGAAAGCCCGCGCTTTACGGTTGTGGAGCACGGCATTAACCTGGACTACTGGAAAAAAACGACGCCACTTCGCGAAGAAGGCGGCGTCATTCATCTGGTCAGCACGTCCGGAACGTCGCACCACAAGGGCTGGACGCACATGGTGGACGCCCTGGCCGGACTTTTGCCGGAAGAACGGGAGCGCTTCCGGCTTACCGTGATCGGCAGGCATGTTCCCTGGCAGGAAGACGAAGCAAAGCGCTGTAACATCACCTTTCCGGGCTATCAGGACGATACCCGCCCCTGGCTGGAAGACGCAGATATCGGCTTCGTTCTTTCTTACCACGAAGCCAGCAGCTACGCCGCCAGGGAAATGATGGCCATGAGCCTGCCGGTTATCTTGAGCGATTTCAAAGGCTTTGAACCAGCGTACGACCCGGCTTGCGCCTGGGTGACCAAAATCCAGGACACGTCTTCCATTCAACAGGCGCTGAGAGTCATCCTGTCCCTGCCCAGAGGCGAACTAAGCCGCATGAAACTGGCAGCGCGGCAAAAAGCCGAAAAAGATTTCGCCCTTGAGCGCTGTATCGCCGAGACGAACGCCGTGTATGAGCGGATCATGCGAGCCTGAATGCCGATTGGCTCACACGCGACAGCGTTTGTATAGCTCTCCGAGAAAAGGCCTGCTGTACAAACACAGGCGCGAGAGCATTTTCGCAGTACGCTCACGATAATTCATGCGCCGTATGCCCAAAGGACGCCCAGCCGGATTGGGGCCTGGCTCCACGTTGTAAAAGACGGAAAAACCCGCCGCCTGCGCTACGCTGCGAGCCATATCGCAGTGATGCCCCCAGGGCCAGCAGAAACTGCGCACAGCATGCCCGAGGCCTGCCTGCAACGCTTGCTGGTTGGCCTGCAGTATTCCGGCAAGGCGCGCCTTTTGCTCCTCCACGCTTTCAAGGCGTCCCATATTTTCCGCAAATGTGCCGACAAAGCGGGCAAGCGCCATCCTGTTTTCCTCCGAAGCAAAAAAAGCCTCCGCGCCCGGTTCATCCTGCGGCACCATGGTTCGGATGCCCTCCAGTAATTCCCCGGAGGGGTAAAAGGCCCTGCCTGTCAACGCGGAAGCCCTGGCAAAGCGCGGCCTGCCCCAGAAAACGCCCGGTACGATATGCTCAAAAGCGCCCAGCGCATTCCCCGGCTGCTCAAAGCCCGAAAATTCCGGCCCGGTGAAAACCGCCTCATGCCCCGGCGAGTGGGCGGCTACGGACACCACCCCGCTTCGCTCCATGCGGCGAGCTTCTTCCCAGGTAAAAAAGAGGTCGTTTCTTACGCTATACCCCGCAGGAGAACGGGAAATAACGGCGTCCACGAGCGGCAGGTCTTCCATCCCGACGCGTCCTTGCCACACATCCTCCAGCGTAGGGCGCGCGCGCTGGCCCGCAAGGTCTGCCATGGCCTGGGCCGTATCCATGAGCGCGGTAAGGGCGAATATGACCGCCTTGTGCCCGTATTTTTGCAAAATGGGCCAGGCGTATACATAATTGTCCAGATACCCGTCATCAAAGGTTATGAGCAACGACTTGGGCGGAACCGGCTCACCATGCAAAAAAAACGCTTCCGCCTGCTCAAGGCCTATTCCCCGCCAGCCGCTTTCCGCAAGCTGGCGGCAGTGTTCCTCAAAAAGCGATGGAGCAACAGTAAGCCCGGCGGAAATATTGTTGACGTAATGATAAATGACCACAGGCACACTGCCCGCTTTGCGCAATCCCATGCGCGCCCCCCGATTTGAGCGTTTTGCGACGCAAGCGCCCCCCGTGTGACGCGCTCAAGCGCCGGGGAGGCGTATGCCATACGAAATACCTTACTGCGAAAAGACCTTTGTCACAATCGCTTCCACCTTTGCCTGCACTTCCGGTATGCCCGCAAGGCCCTTCACCAGCCGGAGCATATGCCCTTCTTCCCTGGCTATGCGCCGTGATTCGGCAAAGCCGAGGTCAAAAAGCCAGGAGATGAGCAGAATGCGAAAGTCATTATAATACCGCATGTCCCTGTAGGAAGCCTGTCTGCCCGCTTCCAGGTCGACCAGCACGTTCGGGGAATACAGGGCGGGTTCGTCGCTCAGGTGCATAAGCACCACATCATTGTCCCGGCTGTCGCCCTCAAGCGTATTCGCCAGCACGCGCAAGATGTCGAGCTTGTCCGCATCGCGAAGGCCCTGCAGCACAATCCGGGTAGCGCCGCCAAGCCGGGGCGGAACAGCTTTGCGATTATGCAAGGACACCGCAGCCAGAACAAGGCGGCGAAGCGCAGCTTCCTCGGAAGCCAGAAAGCCCTGTTGATAAATGATTCGCGCACCTTCCGCCCCATGGTTTAATGAGACATCGTCCCAAAAAGTATGATACGTGCGGTACTGGTGAAAACGGGCCACATCATGAAAAAGCGCGGCCAAGCCAATCCCCTTTGCGGTCAAAGGCCCGGCAAAGGCGGCTTCCGCTCCGGCAATGCGCAGAGCGAGGGCGTAAACCCTGAAGCTGTGATCTTCCTTTACCTTGAGCGGATAATCCTCTGCCTCGTCGCCAGTGTAAAATCCGCTTGCGTACTCGCGAAAACGTGCGGCGAAAAGCTGGAACGCGCGCTCGCTTTCTTTGCGCCGCGCCTTGGCCTCAAGCTCCATACGAGCTTCCTCGTTCCATTTATCCCACTTGGGGTCTCTGAAAACACCCTTGGGACCGTATAAAAACCGTAAAAAAAAGATGACCACGGCGAAAAAGGCCAACACGATAACAGTGCTCATGGCTTTGGTCAGTACCAATTCTCCGGTCATGCCCCTTCCCTTGATGCGTTTTGGAATTTGTGATGCAACGCACGGTATATGCAAAAAAACTGATTGACTTATCTCGAAGGCGAGATATGCTATATCAAGATTTGTTGATACAAAACATTCGCCAGGAAACGCGACGCCATGACTTCCTCTGCCATTTTTCCCGACACCCTGCAATATTTCAAGGCCCTTGCGGATGAGACACGCCTGCGCCTGGTGAATATTCTCTGCCGTTACGAGCTGAACGTCAATGAGCTTGTGCTGATTATGGAAATGGGGCAATCGCGCATTTCCCGGCATTTAAAAATACTGTCGGCCTCCGGCCTGCTTACCTTTCGCCGGGAAGGGCTGTGGGTTTTTTATGCTGCGCCCTCGCAAGGGCCGGCCAAAGAATTTCTGGACGCCATGCTTCCCTTTATGGAAGGCAACGCCCTGTTCAAGGCGGACAGGGACATGGCCACCGGCATGATTGAAGAAAGGGTGCATAAAACACGGCATTTTTTCAACACCATTGCCGAAGACTGGGACAAGCTATCTCGTGAAGTGCTTGGCGGCTTTGATCTTGCCGGGGTGGTTGCCGAAAATATGCCCAAATGCGGTACAGCCTGCGACCTTGGCTGCGGCACCGGCAACGTGTTGCACGCCATGCTGCGCCACGCGGATACGGTAATCGGCGTGGATGGCTCGGCCCGGATGCTGGAGCTGGCCAGACGGCGCTTTGCCGATGACAGCAACCGCGTTTCCCTGCGTATTGGTGAACTTTCCCACCTGCCGCTGCGTGATGCCGAAGCGGATTTTGCCACCCTGAACATGGTGTTGCACCATGTTCCCGAGCCGGTTGCTGTCTTGCGTGAAATTCGCCGCATCCGGAAGTTATCAAGATCCTCCTGGACGCCGGGGCGGAAGTTTCCTGGGATTCGCTGGAGCTTTTGCGTGAAGGCAAACTCCGGCCTGAAATGGCCGATGCCCTGCTTACCCACGGCGGGCCGGAGCTTGTCTGCGATATGGTGGAACTGTACGGAGCGGCAAAGGACTGGGATTCTCTGGAAGGGTGTTTCAGCAAATATTCCGCCATTCCCGACTGCAGGCCCCTGTACCGCTCCAGTTCGCCGCTCATGACAGCGGCGAAAGAGAACAACCGGGAGTTCGCGGAACGGCTTTTGACCCACGGCGCCAATGTGAACAAGACGGACAGCTCAGGCCTGCGCCCCTTGAACTACGCCCTGCGCGCGGGCCATGTGTCCATGGCGACGTTTTTGCTGGAGAAAGGGGCGGACAGCGCCTATGTGCTTGGCGCAAAGAAGCGTGACCAGCCCCCGGTAACCTTGCTTGACGACGCAAAACAGGGAGGCATAACAGACGCGGAGCTTTTGAAAAAACTCGCGGCCGGTGTGCCCCTGACAGAAGAGGCCGAACACGCGGCACTGCTTGTTGCCGTTGAGATGAACAACATGGATCTGGTAAATCAGCTTCTTGAGCGCGGCGCTCTTTTCGCCTCGGGCGAAAAATACTATGTCGGTAAGATGAACGATATCAAGGCGCGGCAAATGCATGCCTTTCTTGAAGAAAAGGGTGTGCGGGTAGATTATTCGGATTAAGGAAAGGCTCTTTTTACGTCTGTGTTTATTACATTAGTCTTAGACAGTGTAGGCACGAGATGTCTTTTGCCCCTGCCTGAGTTGCGACAGAATCCCCTTAAGGTCATGGACGAAAGAGTCCACTCCCTTCTGGTGAACCTGTCGCGCCTTGGCAGAGAACACAATTCAAACTCGTGACGACACTCTCTAGTAAACTGTGCATTGCAGACCTGCGCCCGCAGTTGTGTCATGCAGGAAATGCCTGTCGGAGTGTTGTATGTATCGATCCAAGCCAGTACCCGGTGTTTCGCTCTGCTTTGTCGGCTTAGGCCTGCTTTGTCTGGCGTTTTTGCTCACTTCTGCCGAAGCGTTTGCGCAGGAAACGAAAATCAAGATTTTTGTGACAACCGACGTGCACGGCTATGTCGAGCGCGATCCGCAGCTTGGCAACATCGGCTTTGCCGCCC
>JAJDIC010000055.1 GCA_030266525.1 Desulfovibrio sp. OttesenSCG-928-G15
GCGCTCGCCGACAACCCCCAGCTTGCTGTTGCCCAATATCGCTCTTTTGGCGACCTGCCGGATATTCTGGCCGCGCACGACCTTGCCGTGCCACGCATTGCGGCAGCGGAACAGGCCGCCCTGCCCTGGAGCTTTGCCCAGAATTTGCAAAAAAAATTGCCTGACACTCGTTTTTCATCCGGCGACACGGTTCTGGCGCAGGCCAGAGCGCATAAAACCCCCTATGAAATCGCCGTCATGCGTGAATCATGCGCCAGGCAGACCAGGGCCATGGAAGAAATACTGCCGCAAAACATACAGGCCGGAATGACGGAGTTTGCCATCGCATGCAAGCTGAGTGACATTTTTTACTCGCTAGGCAGTTGCGGGCTGAACAGAATGGCGAATTACGGAGCTGAACTTATTTTCGGTTCATGCAGCGTAGGCGACAACGCCAACTACCCCACTTTTTACGACGGGCCTGTCGGCGCGCTTGGCGTACACCCCTCCAGCGCCTTCCTTGGCAGCGCCCAGACCGTGTGGGAAAAAAGCACCCTGCTGATCATCGACACAGCCTTGTGCTACCGAGGCTACAACTCGGACCAGACAATCTGCTATTACGCCGGAACGCGCGATACCATGCCGGACAAGGCAAAAATGGCCCACGCAGCCTGCATGGAGATTGAAGAAACCATCGCCCGCGACTTGCAGCCGGGTGCCCTGCCCTTTGAGCTGTATCAAAAAGCCCAGCAAATGGCTCGCAAAGCGGGCATCGAAGAAGGTTTCATGGGGCTTGGCGGCAACAAGGTTTCGTTTCTGGGACACGGCATTGGACTGTGCGTTGACGAATGGCCTGTTCTTGCCCCCGGCTTCAACAAACCCCTGGAAGCCGGAATGACCATAGCCATAGAACCCAAAGTGGGCATCCCCGGCTTTGGCATGGTCGGTACAGAAAATACCTGGCTGGTAAAAGAAAACGGAGCGGAATGCCTGACAGGAGGAATACGCGATATCTTCTACATGCCCTAGGGAAACGGCGATTTGCCGTTTTTTATGGAAGAGGCGAATAAAGGCAAAGTGCGCGTCCTATTTTAAGAGGGGCAGGCTTGTTCAGCCCTGCCCCTCTTAAAATAGGACGCAACAACGCAGTCCAGACGGAAGAAATCAGCGTTTCACCCGAGCCAGGCGGCCAGGAGCTCCTGCTCCCGCTCCCCGATAGGCAGTTGCGAAAGCCTGCACAAATCTACCGTACTTCTGACAAAGGCGTCACTGAGCATGGCCGCATCTACCGGCTGGCTCTTTTTCCCTTTGGCGGCAAGGTTGATACCACCCCGGATAACAGCTTCCAGCACAAAGGCGATCTGGGCTGCATTGGCAGGAAGTCCGTCTGACTCGCACTCTTCTTCCAGATTGCGCACAGTGGCTGTGCGGGAAAAACCAAGTTCATTCACTTCATCCGCAATAAGCGCGAAGAGTTGTTCATACTGCCCCGGGCTTAACAGGGGAACATCGGTCAATCTGTGCACTTTCATGGCGAATTCGTACAGGTCCGGGTTGCTCTGGCTAAAGCCGCCGCCCGCGCCCCCCCCTTCCGGGGTGGAGTGGCGTTTGGGGTCAAAAACAAAGCCTTCACCGGCAGGACTGAACACAATGGGTGCAAGATCAAGCACTTCAAGCAGGTCGCGCAGTGTGCCTGCGCCAAACCAATCAGATGGAGCCTCCTGTTCGCGTTGCAGCACCTGGGCCACAGACGGCAGCGGCACAGGAACGCTGGATTCGTCCACCAGTTGCTTGATGGCTTCCACCAGACGAATGCGTTTGAACACCGGCAGAGAAATCGGAGCGCCGGAGCGCTCTTTGCGCGAATTGGCTTCCTTGCCGTTGCGGTCAGCGCCGTGCAGATAGCGTTCATCACGGTCCTGCTGACGCGCCTCAAGCTCCCTCTCGCTATCTTCCTTGGTTTCTTCAAGAGCCTGAGAAAGGAACCAGTCTTCGCGAATGCGCCATGAGCAGGCGGCGGAGTAGGCGGGCGAGGTGTAGCCCACACTCAGTACCAGCGTACGCCGGGCGTGCTCCTGAATGCGCAGCAGCAGCGGCGTAAAGTCCGCATCGCCCGAAAGGATGATGAATTCGTCAAAGCGGGTGGTGTGGTTCAAGGCGTCCATGCAATCCATTACCAGGTGCACGTCCGCGCTGGTTTTCCCCTGGCTCATGAAGGGCGGGCAATCGGTAATCTGAAAGGCGGAGCGCAGAAAATACGGTCTGAACTCGTGATATTTCACGGGGTTGATGTAGCAGCAGCGTTTAAGCAGGCGGCGGCGTACACCATCGCCATACATCATTCGCAGGGCGTGGCCTTCCAGCCAGCGCAGCCAGCGCTGGGGATTGGTGGCAAAAGTACGTGCAAGAACAGGATCCTGCTCGGCAAGACGCACGTAAATATTGTCAAAATCCACATAAAGCGCACTATAAATTTCATCAAAATTCTGAAACCGTCCCATAACAATGCTCCTAATGACTATACATATATAAAACGGGTATTCCCGTTGCGGCACACCTCACATTGCAGAGTATCACAGGTAGCCGCCTGAAAAAAACAAAAAACTTGGTAAAGCCGAAGCCCTTTACGCCTGGCTGCCGGGCTTCTGCCGGACTCCAGCCTGAATCTGCCTAGAGTCACCCCAAAAACTGCCCAAACGGAAGCCGTCCGGACGACCGGACCTTTCCCGGGGCTGGCGACTGACAAGAGGCGCTTACCTGGTATCACCACGCATTTTCGCCATACGCTTTTGCATGGTGCAAAATGCTCTTTCTGTCAGCGTTTTCTGCCCGCAGTCTGCGTCATAATTGTGCGCATCCGGCGCAGTAACCCCCTGCCCCACTGTTGCCGGGGCTTCCAGAATGCCCAGAATCGGGTAGGTGCTTTGGTTATGATTGGGGTTGCGCACGCGCCGCTTTTCCGCGGTCATGGTGTTGCCTTCCAGCGCAAGCAGTTGCGTCTGCGCGGCAGGGAAGGCAGCGTATGGCCCAAGACATACGGCAAAACGCCCGCCCGAGGGTATTACGCGGACCGGCTTGCGTGTTTTTTTGGCAAGCGCGTCGGCCCGTTCTTTTGCCGAGGCAGCGGAAGCTTCATCCGCAACATGCACAAAAAAGGCATGCCCTTTGGCCAGAGGTTCGCCCTTTTTGTTGCTGACCACAGAAATGCGTACCTGGGCCACCCCGGAATGGGTCATGCCCAACGCACGCGCACCCCGGTAAGAAACATCCACCACCCGCCCGTGTATATACGGCCCACGGTCGTTAACCCGCAGGAGGGTGTGTTTGCCGTTTCGCGTATTTTGCACGTCAATAACAACGCCAAAGGGCAGGGTTTTGTGCGCGGCCGTCATGGCATATTGGTTGTAAGTTTCGCCGTTGGCCGTAATTCGGCCATGGAAGGTGTGACCATACCAGGAAGCGCCCCCGGCAAGGGCGGGTTGCTTTTTGGCAGAAGCCGCCGCCTGTTTTTTAGCCGAAGCGGCAGTCTTTTGTTTGGCCTGGGCGGCAGAAGTGCCGATAAAAAGCAGGCTCGCGACAAGAAGCAGGGCCAGAGTGCTTTTGCGTGAGCCGAAAAGAGCCTTCCTCCCGGGTGTGGTACAAAGCCCCTCGCCTTGCATAGGACGCAATAGTCCAAAGCCGCTCCACAGGCTGGAGACTGCATTGATTTTCACGATAACGCTCCCGAGGGCTGGCTGGTTTTTGTCTGCAAAAAGGAAAGGCAGAGAGCTACGAACAAAAAATACCACACATACTATCGGCCCGAAGGAGAATGCCCTTCACGCGCCTAAGCTGACTAACTTACCATACGAGATACTTATTTTCTGCCAGTATACCGTCGGCGTGAAAAAGACTTGCGATTTTCAGCACCAACAGAATAGGACTACAAAATATTATTGAGATATGTCAAGCAATCTAACAGAAAAAAGCTAATGATGCTGGAAACTTCCTTTAAACGTCCCTCGTCGTGACTAGCTCTTGCAGCACAGAGCAAAAGGTAAAAATGCCAGCCCTGAAAAGAGCTTGCGCGTGTATACTCAAACGCTTGATAAAAAAACCACCGACTCGGGGACTATGCGCACCAGAGCGCGTATTTTGCCGGAAAAGAGCATGTCCCTGTCCAGGACGAAAAGCGCCCCCTCTTCGGCACTGGCGTCATGCAGGATAATGGCGCGTTCATCCACCGCCTTGGCTGTGGTCCAGTGAGAAACGAGCGGCTGGGGAATGCCCGGCAAAAAGCGGTGAAAACGCAGCAAGGCAACTTCATTGTACGGCCCGGAGTGCCGTGCGTTTTCGGCGAGGTGCGCGTGCAAAGACTCCCACACGGCCTCCGCTTCCTTTGTCCTGTGGTTCGAGGAGGAAGGCCCGGAGGGGTCGTGTTCTTCCGGCAGGTACAGGGAGGAAAAGTCCGGCATTGCCCCGGGTTCTCCAGCTGTCAGGCCAGTGGCAAAGGGCTGGGTGAAGTTGACGAAATAGGGCGCGCCGGTGCAGCGGTTTTGCAACAGATACCGTATTACCCAGTAATGGTCGGTTTCATTACGCAAAAAATGCGGCCACACGTCAGCAAATGACGAGAATTCATTGAGCGTTTGCTGAAATATCTTTCTGCCGGTCTGCAAATCAATGGAATACAGACAGGAAAGAGCGTTGAGCACAGCATACACGCCACAACAGAAATCGAGTGTTCCCTGCAAATACCTGCGCATTGTCTTTCACCTGTGGGTAAAGCGAAAAGAGTACAGTATACAATAGACCTTATCAAACAGTATTTTATTAATGGAAGTGTACAGCGAATATTTTGCCGAGGCAACAGGGCATATATATCCCGCGGACCGGAACCGGGGAGATTTACCGATAATGTGCGCAATGATTGAAACACAATGAAACAAAGAGCACAAGGCCGGATCGCTCCGGCCTTGTGCTCTTTAGTATTTGAGAAAGGGTAAGGCGGGGCTGTTACGCTTGACCGTCAGCCTGGGCAGGCTGAGCGCCCGCGCCAGAGCCGGGCACGGGCAGCTCAAGCAACACGTTTTTGCGGAACCAGTTCTGGCAGGCCATGAAGGCGGCAAAAGCCGCGACCGCCGCACCAAGACCGATATAAACGGAAACGGTATAGTCCATCTGCAGACCTTCCTTGGCTACGCAGATATAGGCTACAACAACCGCCGTCATGTAGGTGGCGGGCAAACTGACAAACCAGTGTATGCCGCCCCTGCGCACGATGTAGGCCGCAGCGGACCAGAGCACAATGGTGGCGAGCGTCTGGTTGGACCAACCGAAGTAGCGCCAGATAATGTTGAAATCAACCTGAGAAAGGATGCCGCCAATAACAAAAAGCGGCACCGCAATAAACAGGCGGGCAACAGGCTTGCTTTGCGCATAGCTCATGAAGTCGGCAATAACCAGACGGGCTGCGCGGAACGCCGTGTCACCGGAAGTGATGGGCAGAACGACAACGCCAAGAATGGCAAGTACGCCGCCAATCGGGCCGAGCAGGGTCATGCAGACTTCATTGACCACGCCGCTCGGGCTACCGGCGGAAATCGCGGCGGAAAGGGTCTGGGCGCTTTCATAGAAGGTCATACCGGCAGTGCACCAGATAAGGGCAATGATACCTTCGGCAATCATGGCACCGTAAAAAACGCCGCGACCGCACTTCTCATCGGGCACGCAGCGTGACATCAGCGGAGACTGGGTGGCGTGAAAGCCGCTCAACGCGCCGCAGGCAATGGTAATGAACATGAGGGGCCACATGGGAAGCCCGGCCGGGTGCTGGTTGCCCCAGAAACCGCCGGAAACCTCGGAAGGCACCCAGCTATAAAAGGCGTAGCCCTTGAAAATCAGGCCACCGGCCACGCCGACCGCCATGATGATCAGCACCACAGCGAAAATCGGGTACAGGCGGGCGATAATCACGTCAATGGGCAGGATGGTTGCCGCAAAGTAATAGACGAAAATAATGAGAACCCAAAAGTTCTTGTTCATCCATTCCGGGGTGAGGTTGGCCAAAAGCGCAGCCGGGGCATTAACAAACACAACCCCCACGAGCAGAAGCAGAATAACGGAAAACACCCGCATAATCTGCTTAAAAACATCACCAAGGGTATAGCCCACTACGTCGGGCAGCGACTTGCCGTGGTAGCGAAGGCTCATCATGCCGGAAAAATAATCGTGTACGCCACCGGCAAAAATGGACCCGAGAACAATCCACAAAAGGGCGCTCGGGCCGTACAGGGCGCCCAAAATCGGGCCGAAAACCGGGCCAACCCCGGCAATATTGAGAAGCTGAATAAGAAAGGCCTTGGCCGGGGGCAACTTGATATAGTCAACACCGTCTGCCATGGAGCAGGCGGGAGTGGCACGGCAGTGGTCTGCCCCAAACATTTTCTCAACCACACGGCTATAAACCAAATAGCCGCCAACAAGCGCGGCCACCGCGCACAAGAAATACACAAAACTCGGCATGGGAAGTTCCTTTGTTCCTTGGTGGTTTAAAGAGATGCCACAAGACAATCCCTACGCGAAACTACGCGTTTTATTTGAACCTCATATTTTTTCCATACTCCCGTGATAAAAAAAACTCAACGGTATTTCCCGGGAAATACCTCGGGGACGACAAAAAAATTTATACGCCGATAGCGGGAGCACAGTACCGTTGAAAAGGTATAAAAGCTCGACATCCAGTACGGCAGCGTCTATTTTTTTTGCTTCGGCAATATATCGGAAAGACGCACAAAAACCACACCTTTCTCCACAAGTTCGGGCAGGGCCGAAATAAGCCCCTCGCGAGTTCCGCTTCGTGGTTTGTTCATATGGAACAGCAGGATATCGCCATGCCCGGCCCGCAAGGTGCGCTCGGCTACTCTTTCAGCCTTCAACGTGGCCCCTTGGTCCGCCGTGATGCTGAAACCGGCTATGGAGTAGCCCAAATCATGAATGGCTTCCACCGCTATATCATCATAATGCGCCGTGCCGGAGCGGAACCAGCGCGGGGTCCTGCCGGTCAGGGCAGAAATGGTGCGCATGTTTCCTTCCACCTCGACCACCAGTTCTGTAAAAGAGCTTGTCCCACGTATGCCGAAGGCTTTTCTTCCATTCAGGGAGCATGGCCTGTGGCTTGCGCCGTGACCGGCTATTTCAAAAAGCGGTTCTGCGGCAAGTTGCCGTAAAAGCTCCGCATTGCTCATAGCCCATGTACTGCTCACAAACAGCGTGGCCGGGATGGAATTTTTACGCAGATAGGTCAAAATACCCATGTCCACCTGTTCATTCTTTTTTCCGCCGCAGGCATCAAAGGTCAGGGCAACCACCGGCCCTTCACCCGCACGGGGCAACCGCCCTTTCGGGTAAAGACGGGTAACGACACCCGGCAAATGTTCGCCCCATCGGGAAGGCTTTTGGTCCCGGTACTTTTCTGCCAGAATCTCGCTAACGCGGGCAAGCGGTATTCCCGAAAACGGCGTCTTGAGGTTGGCAGGAAGCCAGGGAACGCTTGAAGGCAATACCCTGGCGCGCTTTGCCGTTGTGGTCGGAACTGGCGGAGCGGGCGGGTCAGGAGGCTCGACGGCGGCAGGAGGCTCGGCGGCGGCAGGAGGCTCGGAAATTTGAAGCGGCTCGAGCGATTCGGGGGGCAGGGGCGATTCAATCGGTTCTGTGGACACAGACGTTTCAGGGGCTAACGATACTTCGGCAGTTGCGGGAGCTGCGGAGTTGGCGGGAGCTGCGGAGTTGGCGGGAACTGCGGAGCTTGCGGGAGTTACAGGGAATTCCGGGGAATTGGCTCCGGCAAGCGCATCCGCAGCAGGGGCCACAACGGGAGCCTCTTCCCTCGCCACGACAGCGGCAAGCTCGGCAAGGGCAGACTCTATTGACCCTTGGGGAGCCAAGGCCACAGCGGGCGCAGGCTCAACAGCTTGCGTATTTTCCGAAAAAAAAGTCCTCCCAAAAAAGCAAAGGCAGGACGCCACCAGCGCAACGCCAAGCAGCGTTGCCGCTTTGCGTGACGTAACAGCGCGCCGGAATTGGCGCGCCAGAAAACCGGGACCGCCTGCCTCTTCTGTCCCGTTTTTCTCCGGCCGGTTTTTCTCCTGTTGCGTGTCGTCGTTCATAGGCAGCCCAGTTTTTCAGCCAACAGGCTCATGGCTTTATCGGTCGCAAGCCTGTGCCCGGTCCAGAGCGCGTGCTGTTCGGAAGCCTGGGCAACAAAAAAAGATAGCCCGTTCCAGCAGCGCAGGCCATATTTTGCCGCGGCGGCAAGCAAGGGCGTTTCCAGGGGATTGTAAACAATATCATAGACAAGGGAGGCGTCAGCGCCCTGCCCTTCGCCCATTTTTTTCACCACGTCTTCCGGCAGCGGACTTTGCCCGGCATTGGCCCCCGCCATTCCGAGCGGGGTGGCGTTTACCAGCAAAAGGGCCTTTGTTTCGCCAGCAAAGGCCGAGCGTTGCTCCCAGCCGAGCGTTCTGGCGCCAAAATCGCGGGCAAGGATGGCGGCCTGCTCCGGATTACGGGCGCACACATACACCCGGCGAAAGGCAAGCCTGTTCAAACCGGCAAGCACTGCGCGCGCTGCGCCCCCGGCTCCCAGCACCAGCGCCGTTTCCGGCAGGGTTGCGCCTTTTCCGGCCTCAGCCGCCAGCGGGGCCATAAAGCCCGCAATGTCGGTATTATGGCCGACCAGCGTGTTGTTGAACCAGTGCAGCGTGTTCACGGCACCGGCCTCACGGGCTTCGGCAGAAACTGCATCAACAAAAGGAATGACCGCCTGCTTATAAGGAATGGTCACGCACAGGCCATGTATGGGCAGGCTGCGAAAGGCCGCAAAAAAAGCAGGCAGTTCATTCTGCTGCTTTTCCCAAGCCACAAATACCCCGGCATGCCCGCTGAGGGAAAAACCCCAGGTGTGCAGAAAAGGGCTGAGGCTGTGCCCCAAAGGCATTCCAAGAATGCCATACATATGTTGGGGGACGCACATGCCCAGGCCTTCGTGACGGTTCAGGGGCTACCCTTAAATCACCTTGTTCAAGGGGTACTCGATAATACCTTCGGCCCCGGCTTCCACCAGCTTGGGCAGAAGGTCGCGCACCACCTTGGTTTCAATAACAATTTCCAGTGACACCCAGGCCTTGTCCTGCAAATGCGCAATGGTTGGGGAATTGAGCGAAGGCAGCAGGCCGAGAATGGCGTCCAGATTGGCCGTGGGCGCGTTCATCTTGACGCCCACAAGCGATTCCGCTCTGAGTGCGCCTTGCAGCAGCATGGTTATCTGCTCAATCTTACCTCTCTTGAAGGGGTCGCTCCAGGCGTCTTTATTGGCAATCAGCTGGGTATTGGTAACCAGTACCTCGTCGATAATGCGAAGGCCATGCGCCCGTATGGTCGTGCCGGTTTCCGTCACTTCCACAATGGCGTCGGCCAGCCCTTCCACCACTTTCGCTTCTGTGGCCCCCCAGGAATAACTGACGTTTACGGGTATGTTCTTGTCCGCAAAGTAGCGTTTGGTCAGTCCGAGAATTTCCGTTGCCACCCTTTTCCCTGCCAGATCTTCCGGCTTGTGATACGGAGAATCGCCGTTAACCGCCAAAACCCATCGGGCCGGACGGTTGCTCATTTTAGAATAGATCAGATCGGCGACAACAACCACATCCGCTTCGTTCTCAAGCGTCCAGTCCTTGCCGGTCAGCCCGGCGTCCAGTATGCCGTCGCCCACATAGCCCGCCATCTCCTGCGGGCGGCAAAGGCTGACAGAAAGTTCCGGGTCGTTCACTTCCGGGAAATAATTCCGGTGGCGCATTGAGATTTTCCAGCCAGACTTGGCAAAAAGCGCCAGGGTGGATTCTTCCAGCGAACCTTTGGGAATACCAATTTTCAATACGGAATCGGACATTATTTATAGACCTCCTTGGGGTCGAATACTACCGGACAACATTCGCGGGCTTCGCCGTTCTTCCATTCGCGGTAAAAACAGCTGCGATACCCAGTATGGCAGGCCGCGCCGCCAATCTGTTCAACAAGCAACACGATAGCGTCGCTGTCACAGTCAAGACGGACTGCGTGAACTTTTTGCACATGCCCGGAAGTGCCGCCCTTATGCCATAACTCCTGACGGCTACGGCTCCAGAAATGGGCCTCGCCTGTCTCAAGCGTTCTGGCAAAAGACTCTTCGTTCATGTAGGCGAGCATCAGCACCTCGCCGCTTTGGGCGCACTGCACAACAGCAGGCAGCAACCCGCCGGTTTTGGCAAAATCCGGGGCAAATTCCATAACACCAGGCTCCTCGTTTCTCAATAGTAGTGATTGCGCAAACAGCCGTGGGCCTGTTTGCACAGCCTGCGCTCACGCCGTCGGCAACGGCGGCAACGCGCGGTAAGTGTGCGATAATGCGGTTTTTCAGCCATATTTTCAAGCCCTGTTCAAGGGCAATCGGGGGGCCCTCCGGGGCCGGACCCGAGCTTGCCGGAACAGCCACAGCTCTGGCGGTCACAGCGCAGAGTATGCAAAAGCATGGCCGGACCGACCGTTAAGGCTTCGCGCCATCGCGCTTGTCGTACCACTGTATGAACAGCGCAGAAAGCTCCTCGGCCGCCTGGATGCTGCCGGGGCCGGGGCGCGAATACACGCTCTCCGGTACAACGCGCACAAAGCCGGTGCGAAGCGAGCGCAAGCCGCAATACGCCGGGCGCTCATCAAGCGGCACCGGTGATTTGTTCATCGGCCCCTGCTGCATCAGGTACACATCAGGGTCTGTGGCAAGCAGGACTTCTTCGCCAAGGCGCACCATGCGTTCCGCGTGCTCGCCAAGGCAGTTGCTTCCTCCGGCGGCAGCAATCACATCGGAAACCATGTTGCCGCCCCCCGCTCCCAGAAGGTTGGGATAGCGCACTTCAAAAAAAACCTTTGGCCCGCGCCAGCCTTCCGGCTTTCGCGCCTTGAGCGCATCAAGACGCTGGCGGTATGAGGCTGCCAGCGCCCCGGCCGCGTCTTCGCTGCCGGTCAGCACACCAAGCCGCTCAAGACAGGAAAAAAAATCCGCAAAAGAGGCTATTTTAAAACGAGCAACGACAAGCCCTTGTTTTTCAAGCATTTGCGCTGCAAGCCCGGCTTCGCTGCGCCCCTCAAACTGAACCACCAGATCCGGCGCCAAGGCGCTTATCACTTCCACATTGGGCCGCATATGGGTGCCGATAACCGGCAAAGAAGCAGCAAGCGACTCGTCCGCGGCGGTGCGCGCCACAATCGTTGTTTCAAGCCCCATAGCCCGCAATATTTCCGACAAACCGGCGTACAGGGGAATAATGCGTCCGGCAGGGCTTGCCAGACTAATCCGCTTGCCAGAGTCATCCACAACGCTCACCCCGGCCCGGCAAGGCGCGGCCTCTGCCAGACAGACAAGGCATACAGATAGCGCCAGGCAAAAGCGAAAACTATGCGCCCGTCGCCCCCCGCCCCGCGCTTCAAAAAAACGCAAAGCCAGCGCGCGTACCCTACCCTGCACTGCGCGAAAGCGGAAAGCGGAAAAGAAAACTGCTGATAAAAAAATGTGGCGAAAAGAACTGTTCATGACTCGCGTGCTTCAGATAAATGTATGAACGACAGCGCACTCTATGCCACGCAGTGCTGAATGACAAGGGGAGCAACCGTACGCGCCAGCCATGCAATCATCTCGCGCATCCTTGACACTTTACCTTGGCATGCTTACTCATTGATGCATGTTGTGCCCGGTTTCGGCACATGCGCATGCGCATGATGCAAAAGACGACAGCCGGAAGCAACAGCGGGCGCAAGCTCGCAATATCACGAGTTCAGGAGCCTGCCCCCATGAGTGCAAAGCGAACCATTTTCCCCCCCGGCGGTCCCCGGCAGAATACCTCCCACTTCGCTGAGGATGATGAGGAAATGTATACCGGCCATCCGCATATGGAGTCCCCGCCTTTTCCCGAGCCGGAAGAACCGCCCATGCAGCCGCGCGGACCAAATCGCAAGGGGCACGCAGCCTATGCCGCCCAGGATGACCTTCCGCCGTATACGCCAAACAAGGCCGGCTTTGGCGGCATGTTCACCGGCAAGGAATCTGCCTTCGGCCCTGTGCAGGAATCCGGCTTTCGCGACGATGCAAAGCAGGCCGCGGGCAAGGAAGAATCGTTTGCCACCCCGGCGGAAGTGCTGTCTGTCATCCCTGACGACGTTCTGGCGGAAGAATGCGCAAAAAGGATCTGCCCGACCTGCCCCGCAAAAAAAGAACTCACAGAAGCGCACCTTCGGGCAATGGCAGACCTTGAAAACACCAAAAAGCGGCTGACCCGCGAAAAAGAAGAACAAACCCGCTTCGTGGCGGAGTCTGTCCTGAACGACATTATCCCCTCGCTGGACAACCTGGACCTTGCCCTGCAACACGCCAATACGGACGCCGTGTGCAAGAACTTTGTCATCGGCGTACAAATGACCAGAAAACTGATGCAGGACGCCCTTGCGAAACACGGTCTGGCCCAGTCAGGCGCGGTAGGCGAAGAGTTTAACCCGGCCATCCACGAAGCCGTGGGCATGGTAGACTCGCCCAGCCAGCCGGACAATCACGTCTGCGAACTGCTCTCCAACGGTTACTCGCTCAACGGCAGACTACTGCGTCCGGCCAGAGTAATGGTATGCAAAAAAGGCTAAATACTGCCCACACCAAGGACAATTACACGCATACCATTACACGCATAACCTCTTGCCAAACAGATACTTTTTCCCTAGATTATCCACGCGCGGCAAAACCGCGTAAACACCCGGCCCACCAAAGCCACAAGCGGAGAGGTAGCGAAGTCCGGCCGTAACGCGCTCGACTCGAAATCGAGTTAGCACAGAGATGTGCTACGTGGGTTCGAATCCCACCCTCTCCGCCACAGAGTAAGACATAAGGGCCGCGTGAACGGCCCTTTTTTGTTGCCTTTTATCGCTTGCGGTTCGATTTTTGGTTCGATTTTGTGGAAATAACGGATTCTGGATCGTCGTCAAGGAGGCTGATCACGTCCCTGTCCACGTCAAGTTCGTGGAGATATTTTTCGGTTGTGGTCAGATTCATGTGGCCAAGAAATTCTTTTATCTGGAATGCGGTTGCCTTGCGGGAATCTTTTAGGCGTGTGGCTACGTGGTGTCGGATGCAGTGTGCAGTAAACCGCTCTACCCCGGCCCTCTCACATAAACCCGTAAAGAGGTTCAGAAGCCACGGATGGTCTTTGCGCAGCGGCCTACCCACTACGTCAGAAAAAACAAATGTATCGTGCCGCTGGGGGGATTTCCACCGAGCTTCAAGGATAGCTTCAAGCCGTTCTACCATACCCATGGTTCGCGGTTCGAGCGCACCGGATCGACGCTTTCGCGTCCAGAGCGTGATTGTGCGGGCCTCAAAGTTTACATCGTTCCATGTCAATTTGCATATCTCGGAAAGACGCGCCCCGGTAAAGTATAGCGTGTCGATGAAATCCCTTTCGTCGCCCTTGGCTGCAAGGCGAACTTTCGCCATTTCTTCTGCTGTGGGGACACGCCGGATGAACCGATCTTCCGGGAATGGCTCGATTGGCCTGAACGGGTTTGACTGGTAGAGATTCTTTCGTATTGCCCAATTCCAGAGGCCTTTTAGTTCGACAAGGCAGCGGTTCGCTGTCTTTGCCCCGCTCTCCCGTAGGCAATGAGAAAAGAAACCGTCTATTTGCTGTGGGGTGAGTTCCTCTAAAATAAAATCGCCCCTCATGTAGTCGAGGAAGCGATTTATGTAATTGAGTTTATATCGGTAAGTGCTGCGCTGGCGTCTGGCCTGCATGTCGTCAAGGTAGCTTTCAGCTATGGAGCCGAAGCGTGTGCCTTGTGGTTCCTGTTCCTGCGGTTGGGGGCATGTCTGTCGGACTTCCTCTTCCTGCATCCAGCGTTTCGCTTCCTTCTTGGTTGCGAACCCGCGCCTTGACGCCACCGCCTCTCCGCTTAGGTACAGTATCGCTTTGTACTTCCGTCCGTCCTTCGTCTGATACTCCGAAACTCCCATAACCGCACCCGCGCTCCTTAATAAGATAAGCCAAAACAACCGCAGGCTGGAAAAGCACCGTCTTTGCGTTCCTTCCCCTGGCCGGGAAAAAATGCGGATACTTTCGCCATTCGCTCTTGACCGTTTCCTTGTTTAATCGCAGGAGAGTGCAAAGCTCGTCAAGAGAGCAAATTGCCGGAAGCGGTTCTGTGTGCATATTGTTGAGGGCGTTCATATCCTTCTCTCCCCCCAGCCTACGCCGGGCCTATTCGTCGTTGTTGGTGGTGTTGGTGGGTTTGAGTTGGTGGGACTTGCATGTTTCGTAAGGGCGGCCATAAAAAGACAGTTTTCCGTTGCGTATTCTTATGTGTTGATAGGGATATAGACTGGCGAAGAAAGGAACAGAACGACAACATTCTATTGTGCCCTTTTGTTCATTGCCCCATCTGACAAAACCCCACTTACAGTTCAAGCAATTCTTGGCGGTGGGCATGGCCTATTCTCCTTCCTCGTCATCGTCGCCCCAGATCTCTTCCACGATTTCGCAGACCTTCGCACGAGCCGCTGGCGTGAACTGTGAAAACTTGGCCCAGGGTAATTCGTCCTGAAAGTCAAAAACGAAGGTGCGTACGTCATCCCACAGGCTCCCGTAAATGAACGAGCAGAACAGAGCTTCGCGGACAGACGCGCAATCAAGACACGTCTTGAAGCTGCCGGGCGTCCCTTCCCATATGCCGGACTCGTAGCAGTACATTTCTCCCGGCAGTATCTTGCGGCCACACTCGAAACACTTATGCTCCTTGCGGGCCTTGCGGTTTACGGAATTAAAGGCTTCGGGCATGCCGTCAGCGTTCCAGTTACTGTCGATTACGCAACTCATGACTTATTCTCCTTCCGGGGCTGCTGGTAAGGGCATCCAGTGAGCGAGACCAGATACCCCGGAACCTTTGATAGACCATTCTTCAAACACTTCGTTCCAGTGGACAATCTGGCAGTAGTGCTTTCCCCCTGAACGGCACGCCAATATCCACGTCCCATCCTTCGGGGCCGTATCCATCGGTTTCCACCCCGGAGCGCGGCGGTTCCAAGCGGCGATGGCGGCTTCCCGCGTATCCTTGGGCGGTCCTTCCGCGCAGCAGTGGGCGCACATAACGCAATAGCCTGTCTCGCGCTCGACGGTTTCCGGGTATCCCGGTGCGCACCAGGGGCACGGCATAAGGTCGGGGTTATTCATGGTTTTGTTCCTCCAGCGCGGCCAGGTTTGCG
>JAJDIC010000056.1 GCA_030266525.1 Desulfovibrio sp. OttesenSCG-928-G15
TCCAGATGAAGATATACCCAGGAGTCACTTGTGATAAACTTTGAAGAAATATTTGAGCGAATCAAACACGCTACCAAAACCCGCACTCAAGTTGAGCTTGCCGAGGTTCTTGATATCCGCCAATCCAGCATTTCCGATGCAAAACGCCGCAACTCCGTCCCTTCCGACTGGTATATAAAGCTTTTTGAACAATTCGGGCTCAACCCGGACTGGCTGAAAAAAGGTAGCGGCCCCATGTACCTGAGAACGCCGGAAGGCGCTTATTCGCCGGTGGAAGGTCCGACCGGCCCCGCCACGGTAAACGAGGAACCGGCCCGCTATGGCAACCAGGACGCCAAAAACACCGTGGTTTCCGTATACAACACCGCCCCGCTTCCCGCCGGGACCGAACAGGCAACCCCTGTCAGCCGTCTGAGCATACCCCAGTCATTTGCCGTCCCCGGCACCCTGGTTGTACAGGCCGACTCGGCAGGAATGGAACCGACCATCCTGAAGAATGCCTTTGTAGGGGTAGAGACCAACAAGCGGACCATCGCGTCAGGCGAAGTATATGCGGTACGCCTGCCGCATGAAGGCGTTGTGTTCAAACGCCTGTACATGGATTCACAAAAAAACTGTGTCGCCCTGCGTAGCGACAACCCCACCCACCCGGAGTTGACGCTCCCTCTCGACAAATACGATGAACATATTCTCGGTCGCGTGGCCTGGGTGTTGCAGCGCATGTAAACCGTGCGCTGCAAAATCTGTTACCCCTTTGGCGGCTTCTGTACGGCGGGCTTTGCATGCAAAGCCCGCCGACTGGCTACAGGCTTTCATTGACAAGGAGAATGAAACGTGACACCTAATGAAGCGCTGATTAATTTTGAACACACACGCTAGAGGATTGTATGGCTAAAGAAGAAGCACTGGAAATTGACGGCATAGTACAAGAAGCCCTGCCCAACGCCATGTTCCGCGTGGAACTGGAAAACGGGCATGAAGTGCTTGCACACATTTCCGGCAAGATGCGCAAATTTTATATCCGCATTCTCCCCGGCGACAGGGTCAAGGTGGAGCTTTCCCCTTACGACCTCACGCGCGGTCGTATCACTTACCGCATGAAATAGAAAAAGGCCCCGGCGCTGCCCGCTCGTTGCCTTGCTGCCGTGTCTTTTTCGCATGCGTACTGTTTGTAAAAGCCGCTCACGCGGCTTTTTGTATTTCTTACCATGCCGACCGGCCCACAAAACAGGGTACGCATGAACACCCCCGTATTTTCCGTAATCATACCGGTCTTCAACAAGTGGGAGCTGACGCGCGACTGCCTTGCCAGCCTGCGCGAGCACACTTCCGGCTGCGATTTTGAGCTTATTGTCGTTGACAACGCCTCCACCGATGCCACAGCCACAGAGCTTGCCCCCCTTGGCGAAACACTGTTCGGTGAAGCTTTTACGCGTATCCGCAACGCGCAAAACGAAAATTTCGGCCCGGCCTGCAACCGGGGGGCCGATGCCGCCACCGCCCCCCTGCTCTTTTTTCTGAATAACGACACCCTGCTCACCCCGGGCTGGCATACGCCCCTGCTCGATGCCCTCACCAACGACCATACCCTGGGCGCAGTGGGACCGCTTCTCGTCTATCCGGACAATACCGTGCAGCATCTGGGCGTTGCCTACTCTGCTGCGGGCTTTCGCCATGTATATTCAGGAATATCGGCAGAGCACCCCCTGGCCCGCAAAAAACGGCGGCTTCAGGCAATAACCGCTGCCGCTCTCATGCTGCCAAAGGCCCTGTTTTTCGAGGCCGGAGGCTTTTACCCCGAATATCGCAACGGCTTTGAAGATGTGGAGCTCTGCGTCCGGCTCGGCCAACTGGGAAAAAAACTCACCTGCGTCGCGCAGTCACGCATCATCCATCTGGAAAGCCAGTCGTCCGGCCGCTCCAGCGGGGAGCAACACAATGCGGAGTTACTCTCCCGGCGTTGCGGGCAGCTTATCTACCCGGATCTGCACCACCACGGCCTGCGTGACGGATTTCAGGTTGTGATTAACGACCTTCTCGGCACAAGCCTTCTGGTTACGCCAAAAAATGATGCCGCGCTACGGGAAAAAGCACAGGGCATGACTGTCCGGGAAATGACGCAGCTTCTTGGCGAAAACCCGTATTGGCTATGGGGCACAGAGCATCTGGCCGAAGCGTTGGAACAGGAAGGAGACTACACTCAGGCCTTTCTCCAGCGCAGTGCCGCCGCAAGCATGCTCCCCACAAGAGCCTGCAGGCAACGCCAGTTGCAAACGGCCCTGCTCACAGGCAACACCGCTCTTGTGGAAAAATCGCGCGAACAGCTCGACATACTTCTGGCAAGGGAAAAAGACCCGAAACTCGAAGACAAACGCCTGGATAAACTGATTTCTCTGGCTATTCGCTGTAACGACAAACTGCTGCAAGGCCTGTATGAGGCAAAACGACGCGAAATTCGCGCCCTGTTTGCTTGAAACGCCGCGCATGCAAGCGCGTCCCGCTCTTTCAGGCAAGCGTAAAGCAGCCTGACGCTCCTGTTCTTTTCCCTTTTCGTTGCACCTGATATTTGATACGGGAACGTATACATTTACCGGATGGGGTATGTATGCGAACATGCTCTTGTTTCGCATTTCGCTACGGGGGTAATCTTTTGAGCAAGAAGTCTGTTGCAATAGCCTGGATGCTCTGTGCGGTGCTTCTTTTTTCTGCAGCCTGCGCGGAACAGAAAAAAGAAACGCGGAAATATCCTGTATATACCCACTACACAGACATTCCCGGCGTTACAAAGGAAGAAGTTGCCGCCATTGAAGCGCTGAAAATGCGGTTCGACAGCTTCACCTTTGCCATGAACCACACCACCGAAGCCTTTTATAACGATGACGGCTCAATCGGCGGCTATACAAAGCAGTTTTGCGACTGGCTGACCGGCCTGTTCAAAATTCCCTTTACCCCGGTCATTGTGGAGTGGGACGATTTGCTCGAGGGCCTGGCCTCCGGCGCGCACAACTTCACCGGAGAGCTTACGGCCACACCAGAACGCCGCAAGACGTACATAATGACCGATGCCACTGCCGAGCGCAGCATCAAATTTTTCCGTCTTGCCGACAGCGAAAAACTCTCCACGCTGGCCGCCGAGCGCACATTGCGCTACGCCTTTCTGGAAGGTACCACTACCACCGCCTATGTTACCCAAAGCGCGGAAGAAAAATTCATCCCCGTATTCGTGCAGGACTATGTCGAGGCCGTGAAGCTCTTACGCTCCGGCAAGATAGACGCCTTTTTTGAAGACGGCCCTGCCGAAGCCGCCTTTGACGTTTACAGCGATATTGTTGCCGGAGTGTATTTCCCGCTCATCTATACGCCCGTTTCCCTTTCTACCCAAACCCCTGAACTTGCGCCCGTAATCAGCGTTGTCCAGAAATATCTTGCCCAGGGCGCCCTGCACCACCTGACGGATTTATACAACCAGTCCGAGCAGGAATATTTCAAGCATAAACTGAGCTCCCAGCTTACGCAGGAAGAAAAGAACTACCTGCTGGAGCACGCTGGCAAAAACGATGTGCGCGTCGCGGTTGAATTTGACAACTACCCGAACAGTTTTTTCAACACCACGGAAAAAACCTGGCAGGGCATAGCCCTTGACGTGCTTGACGAAGTAAGCCAGCTGACCGGCCTTACCTTTACCATTGCCAACGGGCCGCAGACCACCTGGTCGGAGCTTCTTGACGACCTGACCGAAGGCCGCGTTTCCCTGATAACCGAACTTATTCCTTCCGCAGACCGGAAAGGCCTGTATCTTTGGGCCGCAGACCCTTACTGCACGGATAATTTCGCTATCATATCCAGGGCGGAACATGAAAACATCCGGGTGAACGAAATCCTCTATTCCTCCGTGGCCCTGACCAAAGATTCGGCCCATGAGGAGATCTTTGACAGATGGTTCCCCAACCACCCGCGCACCTACCGCTTCGACACCACACCAGAGTGCTTCCTGGCGGTGGAAAGGGGGGAAGTGGATTTCACCATGGCCAGCCGCAACCAGATGCTCAGTATGACCAACTATGCGGAAAAGCCGGGATTCAAGGTAAACATTCTTTTTGACAACACCTATTCTTCTTCCTTCGGCCTGAACATACGCGAGCGGGTTTTATGCTCCATTCTCACCAAGGCCCAAAAGCTTGTGGATACGAACCGCATTTCCAACCAGTGGCTGCATCGGGTTTTTGACTACCGCGCCAAGCTTGCCCGCAGCCGCATCCCCTACCTTGCCGGGCTGGCGGCCCTGCTGACCATTGTTCTGGTTCTCACCCTCGTTCTGCTCAGGCGCAACCGCAGAACCGGGCGCGAGCTGGAAAAACTGGTCAGGCAGCGCACGCAGGAGCTGGAAATACAAACCGAAGCCGCGCGTGAAGCTTCCAGGGCCAAGGGCGACTTTTTGTCGCACATGAGCCACGAGATACGCACACCGCTCAACGCCATCATCGGCATGGCCCAGATAGGCCGACAAGTGCCTGATCTTCCCCCCAAAGCAGCCAGGGCCAATGAGGAAATACTCACCGCCTCCAACCACCTTTTGAGCCTGCTCAACGATATTCTCGACATGGCTAAAATAGAGTCAGGCAAATTCACCCTGGTCAAGGAGCCTTTTGCCCTGCTTGAAGCCATGCGCGAGGTGGACGGCATTATTGCCCAGCGCTGCCGCGAAAAGGACATCGACTACCGGACAAACCTTGACGAATTACCTGATATGGGCGTGACCGGAGACAAGCTGCGCCTCAAACAGATCGTGATCAATCTTCTCGGCAACGCGGTCAAATTTACCGACAGCAACGGACGGATAGAGTTTACCATTGCAAAGGAAAAAGAAGACGCTGACGCCCTGACCCTGTGCTTTCTGGTAAAAGACAACGGCATCGGCATGACTCCGGAACAGACCGCCCGCCTGTTCAGCGCTTTTGAGCAGGCAGACAGCTCCGTTGCCTTGAAATACGGCGGCACGGGTCTTGGCCTTGCCATCAGCCAGAACATGGTGCGGGAAATGGGCGGGGAAATTCAAGTGCAAAGCAGTTCGGGCGAAGGCTCCAGCTTCTGGTTTACCGTCACCCTGCCAAAGGCCCGGGTAGAATCGCGCGTACAAGCAGAAAACGGCCCGCTCGACCTGACCGGCAAAAACATTCTGCTGGCCGAAGATGTTGTGGTAAACCAACTGGTGATTATGGAACTGCTCGGTGATACCGGCGTGCACATTGACACAGCCGAAGACGGGCAGCAAGCTGTGGAACGGTTTTCTGATTCCGCCCCCGGCTATTACGGCCTGATCCTGATGGATGTGCAAATGCCGGGACTGAACGGCTATGATGCCACCAGGGCCATACGCGCCCTGCAAAGGGAAGACGCGCAGAGCATCCCGATTGTTGCCATGACGGCCAACGCCTACAAGGAAGACAGGGACAGGGCCCTGCAAAGCGGCATGAACAGCCACATCGCCAAACCCGTAGATGTAGGCATTGTGCGCGAAACGCTGCGTAACTACTTGCAGTAACAGTAGTTTTTATACGGGAAGCAGACGCCGCTTCTCACCGGTTTCCCGTGCGCTCTTACCATTCGTGAAAAATCATGAAAGCCGCGCCCGCAATCATGGCGAATCCCGCAAGATAGTTCCATTTGAGCGGTTCACCCAGGAAAAAAACGGAAAAAGCCATAAAGACGCAAAGGGACAGAACTTCCTGAATGGTTTTTAACTCGGCGGCGTTGAAATGCCCGTAGCCGTAACGGTTGGCGGGCACTTGCAGGCAGTATTCAAAAAACGCGATTCCCCAGCTGATCAAAATCACACGCCAGAGCGTTGCCTGCGGGAATTTCAGATGGCCGTACCAGGCCACGGTCATAAAGATGTTGGAACAGAGTAAAAGGCCTATGGTAACCAGAGGCACGGCAAGGGGGGCGGGCAAAGAAAAGGGCATGGAAACCTCGCAAACGACGAATTATGGCGAAGAGGTACCTCCAATCCCCGGCAAAGACAATGCCTTGACCGGCATTTGCGCAACAACCGCAATCCCCTTACTCCCGCAAGAACAATCGATGACAAACAAAGCAAAGGCTCCAGACCCCATGACCGATAAGCTACCGGACAGCACGCAGGAAAAAACGGGCGGTCAAACCTGTACGGCAGCAAATGATACAGCCCCCCCTTCTCCACTCCGGCCCTTTTCCCGCTCGGTGCTATACACCCTTGCCGGGGAGCAAAAGCTGGACGCCGCCACCCTTGAGGGGGCCTTGGGCCTTCTGGGCGTCAGGCCCAACGCGCAAGGCTGGGTCCGTTACTGGTTTCATCTGCTTTGCGTTTGCGGCGCGCTGTTTCTGGCCAGCGGAATTATCTGCTTTATCGCCTGGAACTGGAAAGGCCTTTCCCATTTTGCCAAATTCGGCATTCTGGAAGGGTTTATCGCCTGCGGCGTACTTGTTGCCGTATGGCGCGGCACGGCAGGCCCGGTTGCCCTGACCGCCGCCGGTTT
Source organism: Desulfovibrio sp. OttesenSCG-928-G15 (assembly GCA_030266525.1). Next base: position 6,516 of record JAJDIC010000056.1, read on the forward strand.
GTGCATGGGCTCACTTCTGGCGGTTTTCGGTCAGACATATATGAGCGGAGCCTTTATGTGGGAGCTGTACCGGGCCTGGGCCTGCATGCTCCTGCCCCTCGCCCTGGCGGGCGGGCAGTCCGGGTTGTGGCTGCTTACCTGGCTGGTGGCAAGCGCCTGGGGCCTTGGCTACATGGAAACAGTGGGACAAAACCATTTTCTGTCATACGCCTTTCCGGAGTTTCTTCTGCTGCAAATTGTCGCCCTGTGCATCCTGGAGTTCTGCATGTACCGGGCGCAAAACAGCGCCTGCCCTGCTCGGCATCGGGCTTGGTACCGGGCTGGTCGGCCCCGGGCCGACTGGTTGCAAAGCACCTGGCTGCCCCGCCTGATGCTGCTGGCCATTGTCGGGCTGACAAGCTTTGTTCTGTCGATAGTCATTTTAGAAGACTACTACCTGGACCCTGACAGCACCCGCACGCTTCTTTTGCCTTTCATGCCTTCCACTGCAATCATTTATGCTGCGGGTCTGGTGGCCCTGTACTTCTGGTTTCGGTATAAACGTCGGGATCTGTTCATGCTTGGCTGCGGCCTGTTCAGCCTGTGCACCCTGCTGGTGGTCGCGCTGGCTGCCCGCATGCATATGGATGCCGGCGACCTGCTTATTCTCGGCCTTTCCGTTACCGCGTTAACGGCCTTCTGCGGCAAAGAGCTGCTGCATCTGCACCGGAGTATGGAAGCGGAACAATGCGCCAAAGAAGATACCACTGCCGCTGAGGCCGGTTCAGTTGTACCGGGCAAAGAAGCCGTACCGGGAAACTGTACACAGCAAGACACAGGTGCGGCACAGTCAAACAGCGCTGCACAGGAAAACACCCCGGAACAGGAAAACGCAAACCCGCGCCTGTTCCGCTTTGAACGTCCTGTCCCCGACTGGCCCTATTTTCAGGCTTTATTACAGACAAACGGTCTTTGGCCGAAGGACAAGGCCTTTCCCCCGCCGCCGCCTGCCGCTGCGCCCTGGTATATCAGCACCATGCTCGGGTTCGGCGGGTGGGTGGCTGCCTTGCTGCTCATTACCTGCCTAGGCACCCAGCTCTATGACAAGCTGCGGCTTAACGGCTGGTCAATAGACACTGTCTTTTTGCCTGTAGGCGGTGCGCTGATTCTTGCCGGAGCGGTGGGGTCCAGACTGCCGGGCATGTTCGCCAGGCAGTTCGGCCTGGTGAGCGCCCTTGCCGGGGGTGTGCTTGCCACCAGTTCACTGGTGTTGGCAGGAGACTATCGTTTCTGGCCCTTTCCCTGCCTGCTGATCTGCCTGATCGGCTTTGCCTGTGTACGCAATGCAACGTTTCGCTTTGTCGCTGCCGGGTCTTGCGTCTTTTTCGCGTACTATCTGCTCAGCATCCTTATCCGGGGCGAGTCGAACACCCCCCTTTTCCTTTACGGCTCCTATCCGGAAATGGAAAGCTACTTCATCACCATTTCCCGCTCGCCGGTGATAGCGCTTTTATGGCTCGCCCTTTTCGGCTTTCTGGCGATTGGCTGGCACAGACAAAGCCAATGGATTGCCAAGGGACACGCGCAAATCATGAACCCGCTGCTCTACGGCATATACACCTGCCTGCTGCTGATGCCTGCCGTGGCCAAAGCGTTGCCCTTCCTCTTAAGTCCCATGTCCTTCCTGCTCAACCCGCGCGCCGGGCTGGGGCTGGCCGCTGCATGCGGTAGCCTGCTCATGATATACTTGCTGGGTAGCCGCCCTCTGGCGGGTCAGCTTCCAAAGCCGTTGGCAAAGATGTCAGAACAGGCAGAACAGACGAAACAAGGGGAGCAGGCGAAACCGGCTGCTGTCAGCCCCCCCGGACTGTACCGGACCAGCCTCATTGCAGGTCTGTTCATGTTTCCGCTTGGCTGGTATCTACCCGGCGCGGCTGTCGCCATGTTCGGTTTTCTGGTAAGTCGCCATATCGGCAACACCGTGCTGTTTGGCGGCACCTCCCTGTTTCTGACTGTGCATATCATTCAGTATTACTATGACCTGAATGATACGCTGCTCCAGAAGTCGTATAGCCTCGTCGCCTGCGGGGTCATGTTCCTTGGCATTGCCGCGCTTTTGCGGTGCCTTTTCAACAAGGGTAACCCCCGCTCTGGCTCTGACCAAAACAGACTCGCAGGGCAACCCCGTCTGCGGGCCACAGCCCTGCTTGTCGTTCTTGCCCTTTGCTTCGGCCTGTTTCACTGGGCCGCAATGCAAAAAGAAGCGCTGCGTAACGGCGGGACAACCATGTACCTGCGCCTCGCTCCTGTGGACCCGCGCGCCTTCCTGCTGGGCGATTACATGGCTCTCAACTACACGCTGGATGGAAGGGTGACAGACGCGCTGCGCAGCGACGAGCAGGGTGCTGCAGACCGGGCAGACGGCCAGATAGTGGTCAGCCTGTCAGACACGGGCGAGGCCTCATTCGTGCGCCTTGTTGATGGCAAAACCCCACTCAACCGGAACGAGCACCTCCTCTCTTACCGCCTGAAAAACAGGCGGGCCGAAGTAGCCGCCCACGCCTTCTTTTTTCAGGAAGGCCAGGCAACCGACTACGAAAAAGCAGCCTATGGCGAAATTCACGTTGACGAGAACGGCAAAAGCCTGCTCACCCATTTGCTGGACGAAAACATGCAACGCATACTACCCGAAAAGCTGTAAGGGGCCAGCCTGCCGCCGGTACTGCCACGGCCTGAGCAATCAGGAATGATTACTATTTAAGGCCTTTAGCGGGGATCGGGCCATAAAAACACTCTTTCGCCAAAAAAAATATCGCAATTATTTCAGCATATTATACAAAAGATCTTGATTTGTCGCAGCCTTAGACTGCTTTGACAGGCGCAGATTCTTTTGATATTTTCTAGAAACTCTACAGCGCGTATAAAATCAATATTTGCCCTTGTGAGAGTAAGGCAAATAATCACAACACCATTGAAACACAGGTCCCGGAATGCTCAGTACAATTATCAAGCGCGACGGCCAGACCGTCCCCTTTGACGACACAAAAATTCTCAACGCCATCAACAAGGCCAACAAGGCCGCCGGTGAAGAGGAAATGACCTCTACCGACCTGCTTTTCGTCACGGAAAAGGTCTGCAAAACTCTGGAAGACAAGGGGCTTCACCACGTCGAGGAAATTCAGGACGTGGTGGAAGAAGTGCTTATCCGCTACGGCTATGCCAAAACCGCCAAAGCGTACATCCTGTACCGCGCGGAGCATGCCAAAATCAGGAGTGCGGAAACGTACCTGATGGATATTTATAAAAAACTCACCTGGTCACCGGCCAGCGAGGAAGATATCAAGCGCGAAAACGCCAATATCGACGGCGACACGGCCATGGGCACCATGCTGAAATACGGCTCGGAAGGGGCCAAGTTTTTCATAGACAGCTATATTTTGCCCAAAGACGCATCGCACGCCCATACCAACGGCGACATTCACATTCACGACAAAGATTTTTACCTTCTCACAGAAACATGCTGCCAGATTGACCTGACCAAGCTGTTCAAGAACGGCTTTTCCACCGGTCACGGCTACCTGCGCGAACCGAATTCCATTGAAAGCTATTCAGCGCTCGGCTGCATTGCCCTGCAGGCCAACCAAAATGAAATGCACGGCGGGCAGAGCATTCCCAACTTTGACTACGCCATGGCTGAAGGCGTTATCAAAACCTACCGCAAAGAATATGAAAAAGCTTTTACCGCCTATCTGCAAATCATTGACAAGCTGAACGCCGACCAGGCCCGAGAGCGCACCCATGAACTTATGGGCGCTGTGGCCACTCCGCTGCGCATGGGCCTGGCAGATGCCTATGGCAAGGAGCTGGAAGCCGCCGCCAGTGATTCTGCCAAAACAACGGCCCGTGAAGCACACGCCTACGCCGCCTCCGAAGCCTTTGACGCGACCGACAGGCGCACGTACCAGGCCATGGAAGCCTTTATTCACAACCTGAATACCATGAACTCGCGCGCCGGGGCGCAAGTGCCTTTCAGCTCCATCAACTACGGCACAGACACTTCACCCGAAGGGCGCATGGTGATGAAAAATCTGCTCAACGCGACCCAGGCCGGTCTTGGCAGCGGGGAAACATCCATTTTCCCTGTCCAGATATTCAAGGTCAAGGAAGGGGTAAGCTGCAACCCGGAAGATCCGAACTACGACCTGTTCCAGCTTTCCATGCGCACTTCCGCCCTGCGCCTTTTCCCCAACTTCAGCTTTCTGGACGCACCCTTTAACCTCAATTACTACAAACCGGGCGACTATAACAGCGAAGTCGCCTACATGGGCTGCCGCACCCGGGTTATCGGCAACGTGCATGCCCCGGACAAGGAAGTTACCTGCGGCCGGGGGAACCTCAGCTTTACGTCGCTGAACCTGCCGCGCATCGGCATTGACGCCGACAAAAATATCGACACTTTTTTCGCCCTGCTTGATGACAGGATTGACCTGATTTTCCGCCAGTTGTTGCACCGCTTCAAAATCCAGAGCTCCAAAAAAGTCCGCAACTACCCCTTCCTGATGGGGCAAGGCATCTGGCTGGATTCGGACAGCCTTGACAAAGAGGACAGCATCGGAGAAATCCTCAAGCACGGCACGCTTACCATCGGTTTTATCGGTCTGGCCGAAACGCTGAAAGCGCTCGTTGGCAAGCACCACGGCGAAGATGAGGCAGCCCAGGAACTCGGGCTGAAAATTATTTCCCACATTCGCCGCCGGGCAGATGAGGAAGCGGCGAAAACCGGGCTGAACTTTTCTGTTATCGCCACCCCGGCAGAGGGCTTGAGCGGTCGCTTTGTGGAAATAGACCGGAAAAAATACGGCAGCATCCCCGGAGTTACGGACAAGGAGTATTATACCAACTCCTTCCATGTGCCCGTGTACCACCCGATCAAGTCGTTCCGCAAAATCCAGTTGGAAGCGCCCTACCACGCCATGTGCAATGCCGGGCACATCACCTACGTGGAGCTTGACGGCGACACCAGCAAAAATCCGGAAGCATTTGAGGCCGTTATCCGCTACATGCGCGAACAGGGCGTCGGTTACGGCTCTATAAACCACCCGCTGGATCGTGACCCCGTGTGCGGCTATGTAGGTGTAATCAACGATATCTGCCCCCGCTGCGGGCGCAAGGCGGGCGAAGGTCTGAGCATGGAACGGCTGGACGAATTGCGCAAAAAATATCCTGATGTGCCCCCTTACAAGCACTAACATTGGGCTACACAAAGTCGGATTCTGTTATATACTATAAGTAATGTCACCCCATACGAACACGAAAGGAGATACCATGCTGCTTGACACCCAAAAAGAAGCCGGAACCAAAGCCTCGCAAAAGCTCATCGGCGAAAACACCGGCTTTGAGCGCACGCGCCGCATTACCGGCTATCTTGTCGGCACTCTCGACAGGTTTAATAACGCCAAAAGAGCGGAAGAGAGAGACAGAGTGAAGCATGGGATGTAACGTCCGCCTTGGCGGAATTGAGGAAGAATCCATTGTGGACGGCCCCGGCCTGCGTTTTGTCGTTTTCCTGCAGGGCTGTCCACATCAGTGCAAAGGCTGCCACAACCCTGAAACACACGATTTTTCCGGCGGGAATGAGGACGATACCGACGCCATTCTCGCCCGCTTCGGAGAAAACCCTCTTCTGGCAGGAATGACCCTCTCGGGCGGCGAGCCTTTTGCCCAGCCGGAAGCGGCCCTTGCCCTTGCCGAAGGCGTAAAGGCCAAGGGCAAGAACCTGGTCATCTTTACCGGGTATCTGTGTGAAGAACTGGCGGTCAAAGCGACCAAAGACGAAGCCGTCAAAAAGCTCCTTGCCCTGGCAGATATGCTTGTTGACGGCCCTTATATGGAAGAATTACGCGATTTGACGCTGCTGTACAGGGGAAGCAGCAATCAGCGGGTGCTGACCGGGGAAGAAATTCGACAGGCCTGCTCCCGCAGCGCCGACAGCGCCTGATCCAGTACCGACGCCGCCAGCAGCACCACCGACAGTGCCGGTAATGCCCGTGCCGGCGTCGCCTTCCGAATTACGATACGCGGCGCAAGGCGTACAGCTTTTTCCCGAACAAGCTGCCGCCCTGCAATGTTGCCCGGCGTCATCGGCTACTCTTCACCTTGGGCAAATAGTCACAGTGGCTCCCTTCCCAGGAAGAGGCAAGCACGCGTTCCGCCGCATCGCTTGTAATGATCAGGCGGCAGTATTGCTTTTCCGTATAGGGCCGGACATAGACCTCCTGCTCCACATACTCGCGATAGCCGTCGCTGTCGTGCCCCACATAGACAAGCCGGGTTTCCATTCCGCCAGCCTGCATAAACTCCCGATCCAGAAGCCATTCATGCCGGATATTGCCGTTCGGCAAGGTTTCACTGGTCGTTGGCGGGCCAAAGTAATGCCGCGCCGTAACCATGCTGGTCATACCGGGCAATATCTTGTCCATCTGCGTTCTGGCGCAGGCAGCAAGGGCAAGGCAGAAAATTGCCAGAGCTGTCGTGCGGGCCATCTGCGCAACGGCCTGCGGCATCAGCCTCGGCAATGCCCATCGCATCAGTGGGCGCACTCCACACACAGCGACGCTTCCGGCATCGCCAGCAGGCGGGCAAAGGGTATTTCTTCGCCGCAGTCCATGCAGTAACCGAATTCGGGGTCATCAATACGCTTGAGCGCATATTCCAGCTTGGCCTGGCGGCTTCTGGCCGAAGCGAGGGCCGCTTCATTCACGCTTTTGTTGACTATGCTGTCCATGCGCGTGATGTCGTCCATGTCTTCCACGCCTACGGGCTGGGTTATGGCCACCAGGGTTGTAATGTCTTTGGCAACGCTTTCAAGCTCAGACGAAATTTTGCCCCGCAGGGTACATAATTGGGTGTTGGTCATTCTTCCTTATTCCTGAATGGAGTCAAACATGATGAGGGCCAAAGACAAAATGGTAAAAAAGACTGCAAAACCATCTGGTTTTGCAGTCTTTGGTTTGTTGGCAAAGTCTTCTTTGTCAACAAACCGCCATGAAGGCGCAGGCGGCATTCACTGCCGCCGTCTGGCGCCGGAATACGCGTGCCTTGCAAACCCCGCGGGGTTTGCCTTCAAACTCAAGACTGCAAAACCATCTGGTTTTGCAGTCTTTGGGTTCGCTGCCAAAGTTCTCTTGGTCAACAAACCGCCACAAGAGTGTCAAGCGGCGCAAGCCAGTTTCAAGCATTACTCGTTTTTTTGTCATTGCGCAACAGGAAAGGTTTTGAGGCGGCAAAAAAACCGCCACGTTTATTCTCCCTTTGGCAACAGCAAATGCAAAAACAACCCGGTCAGCCCGGCCAGGCCGATGCCCTTTACGGCAAAATCCCCGGCGGTGAACTCCATCCCGCCAAGCCCGAACACCAGCACCACAGCCACAATGGCCATATTGCGCGGCTTCATGAGGTCATCGCCCGCGCGCACCAGGCTGTTCATGCCCACAACGACAATTGCCCCGAAGAGGAGAATCATGATTCCGCCCATAACCTGGGCCGGAATGGTCGCCAGTATGGCTCCGAGCTTGCCGACAAAGGCCAGGCAGATGGCGGAAATGGCGGTCCAGGTCATGACGCCCGGATTAAAGGCCCTGGTCAGGGCAATGCCGCCGCTCACCTCTGCGTAGGTGGTGTTGGGCGGGCCGCCCATGAACGAGGCCAGCATGGTAGCCACACCGTCGCCGAGCAGGGTGTTGTGCAAACCGGGGTCGCGCATGTAATCCCGCCCGGTTATGGAGCCGATGGCCGCAATATTGCCCACATGCTCAATGGCGGGCGCAATGGCTACCGGCACAATGAAAAGGACGGCATCCAGGTTCCACTCGGGAAAAGTGAAGTCCGGCACGGCAAACCAGGGGGCCGAGGCGATTTTGGAAAAATCGATGATACCATAATATAAGGACGCCGCGTACCCCACAACAATACCAATCATGATCGGCACCAGCCTGACAAAGCCCTTGCCAAAAAGGGAGGCTGCCACGGTAGCGGCCAAAGAGACCATGGAAATAATCAGTGCATCGTCGGTACCTAAGGTCACGCCATTGGCTGCGTCTGTTCCAGTTGCCATGGATATGGCTACAGGGGCGAGAGAAAGCCCGATAACCATAATAACCGGTCCGGTCACGATGGGCGGCAGGATGCGGTTGACAATGCTCACCCCGCGAAAGCGCACCATAAGGCTCAGAATAAAATACAAAAGCCCGGCAGCCACCAGCCCGCACAGGGTCCCGGCCAGCCCCCAGGTATTGATGCCGTGCGTAATGGGGGCAATAAAGGCAAAGGAAGAAGCCAGAAAAATAGGCACTTTGCCCCGGGTGATAGCCTGAAAAGCCAAAGTCCCGACTCCGGCGGTAAACATGGCCACACTGGCATTCAAGCCCGTAAGCAAAGGGACAAGCACCAAAGCGCCGAAGGCCACAAAAAACATCTGCGCCCCAATGAGCGCATGGCGGGGCTCAAAGGAATAATCAAGACTGGAAATACTACTGACA
>JAJDIC010000057.1 GCA_030266525.1 Desulfovibrio sp. OttesenSCG-928-G15
AACAGTTTGATGCCGTGCCGCCGCCCATACGCCTGGGCCGTCGTCTGGCTTGGCTGGTGGACGCCGTGGAAGACTGGATTGACGCCAAAGCCGCGCAAGCCGCGACGCAGGCCGAGGAATACGCGACCGCAATGCGGACCCCTGCCCGGCGTCGAGGCAGGCCGACAAAGGCTGAAATGAAAGCTCGTGAACGGACTACGACTCCACAAAACTGAGTTCTCGACCATGCTTTCCGACGACCAGCGTGACAACCGGGGTGACGCCCGCCCTGACATACGGGGTGAGATACGGGCATACGGAGTGGCGAACGGGTTGCCATTCAGGCTGGCATGCGGGATGGCGTGCGTTCAGTCTGCCCCCCTCTTTGACGCACGGGGTGGCGTTCGTCTTGAGTCACAAGGTTTGCAGCAGGGAGCCTTTTGCAATTATGGGCTTTCCGCCTTGCAAATCAATGTGCTGGCTCTAATCCACCAAGCCGGGGCGCGAGTAATTCCTTACGAACGCATTTCCCGGCAATTGGAGCGGAACTATGCCCTGACACGCAGTGCGGAATCTGTGCGTGGCGTTGTGAATCGTCTTGTCGCAAGAGGATTTATCCGCCGTAAACAGGCCAGGGACGGCACCATCAGAGGGGTTTGCCTGACAACTGTCGAGGCACTGTACTGTCCGCATATAATCAACAACCACCTTGCCGTTCGGGGTGACGCGCGAGTTGGAGTACTACCTGAGTCATCCGCCCCCCTCTCTATTCTTCAAGAAAAGATAGATAGAGAAAATCTTTCTATCTCTTCTGAAAAAGATATCCGCACCGCCACTCAAAAACTGGAAGCCCTAACCGAAGACGACTTGGCCCACCACTGGCCGAATCTTACCAGGGCAGGTTTCAGTACCTGCCAAATTCGCCAAATCATCTTTCGTCTGACTCAAGTCAATATAGACACGGAAAAAATTCTGGCCGGGCTGACTCATGCCGAATGGGAGCTTGAAAATGGCTCTATGCGCGATAAAACCGGCCAGCACGTATCCAATCCGGTAAACTGGGTTTTCTCCATCCTTGCAAGGCAGGGGTATTACCGAAGACCGGAGGGATATGTTTCTCCTCAGGAGCAGGCAGAACTCGATGCCGCCGAAGAAGAAAAACGCGTAGGAGCCGCTCATGAAAAACATAAAAAAGCCGCATTTAACGCCTGGCTGGCAGGACTTTCTCCGGAAGAACACGCATCCATTATCACGCCACAAGACGGCCAAATGCGGCTGCCGGAAGACACAGCCCTCCGCCTTCATTTCAAATCGTATGTATTGCCAAAAATCTTGGCGGCCCATTTCAAAAAAGAAGGCAACCATGAAATATGAGCCACTGCCAAACCGCATCCGGTTTGCTGTTATTTTTTTCCAATACGCAGGCAGCACAAAGAGTATTTTGAGCAGAGCATCTCGCCATTTTCAGTCGAGTCCAGCACTTATCGGGGTAAAAAACCGATACCATTTCTAACCGGCCAAGTCCCCCGGTATCTACAGGCAGGATGGGAGCCGTAATACGTCTCCATCCTGCCAAAGGGCAAAGCCCTCTGGACTCCCGGCCACTCGGCGCTATGCTTCTCGCGTCTTTAAAACCATCGCAAAGGCAATACAATATGAACAACAAAAATGCAGGTGGCAAGTACACCGAGAACCAGATAGTCACTCTGCGGGTCACACCGGAAGAGAAAAAACGGCTGATGGAATTCTCCTCAATTATCGGTGTATCCCTTTCGGATTATTTACGCCATCGTATTTTCGGAGGGCGTCCAATTCTTCCCCGCACGGACGAGTGGGCAATACGCGAACTCCGGCGTATGGGCGGCTTGTTGAAGCATAATTTTGAAACACTTCGGCAGGCAAAAATGGAATCAGGTTTTATCAATCGACACGAAGGACTTTTACGAACAATTATCGCAAGTATCGAGAACCTGGTGCGGGAAAATCATGATCGTGAAGAAGATTAAAAACAAGAAGACGGCAAAGACAAAAGCACGGCAAATTGCTGATTTGATCGATTACATTCGTTGCCCTCACGGCATCAATCCTGCGGAAAAAATCGAACATTCCGGCGGGCGAAATTTTCTTTCCAAAAGCCACGCCAGCCAGAGACTGGAAATGATCTCCCTTGCCACGGAAACCGTACACAGTAAAATGCCGGTCACACATTTCGTGTTTTCTTGGCAAGGGCATGAGCAGCCCACGGCGGAGCAGGTGGATGAACTGGTGGACATTTTCTTGCGGGAAATGGGTCTGAACGGTTGCCAGACTGTATACGGACTTCATTGGAACACGGGAAATTACCACGTCCACATTGCGGTTAATCGAATGCATCCCGTGACCATGAAGGTTATTTCGCCCAATCACGGCTTTGACATTGAAGCGGCCCACAAGGTTCTGGCTCTGGTGGAACACCGGCAGGGTTGGTCGCGTGAAACCAACGCTCGCTATACTGTAAACGACGCAGGCGATGTTATTCTACGTCCAAAGACAAATTCCGCTCCCAAGCCCAAGCAGCCCGCCTTGGACTTTGAATGCGCCACTGGCGAGAAATCTGCTCAACGAATTGCGCAAGAGCGCGGCCACACCCTCATACAGAGGGCAAAGTCCTGGGTAGAGCTTCATTCAGATCTCGCCGCTGTGGGGTTGCGCTTTGAAAAGAAAGGCTCTGGAGCCATCCTTTTTGTGGGCGAGATTGCCGTCAAGGCTTCTTCGGTTGACCGCGCTTTCAGCATGGGGAAACTGCGCAAACGTTTGGGGCCGTTTGTGCAGGGCAGCTATCCACAGGAAGCGGCGCGGATTGCTCCGGAGCCGCTCAGCCCTATCAATTTGAAACTGTGGCAAAAATATAGTGCAGAAAGGGGCAAGGTAGTGCCTGCCGCTTCGCCTTCGCCGGAAGCATCTGCCGAAATCACGCAGTTGCAAGAAAGACATCAATGGGAACGGACCACGCTGCACACCAGGCTGGACGAGCACCCCCGTTGTATCCTCAACATCGCGCGGCATTACCTGAAATTGCAACAACATAAAGAAATGGCGCAGTTGCGGAATAAAATCCAAAAAAGACTGTATCCCAAGTTGCAGCGTTTTGAAGACTGGCTGCGTGAGCGTGGGTTGAGCTACAAGGCAGACCGCTGGCGATACAGAGAGACTCTGGAAACACTCCCCTTGGAATTTCGCGGTGCTCCGACAGTAATGGCAAGGCCAAAGCGCGATCCCCTTACCGCCTACGCTGCATATAAGCAGGCAATGACCAAAAACTCACCTGGCATAGAGCCGGACAGCCTGATCGCCTCGATAGCTCTGCATATGAGAAACGAAGGATTTACGCAGAAGGCTGTGGAAGACGCCATTTTCTATCATCTCCCAAAAGAACGGCCAAAATTGCCCGAACAAAATAGACAACAATTTACAAAACGGGTCACAGCCCATATTTTTGGCATAGCAGGGGATGTGCAATTGGCCCAAGATTCGGCAAGGCGGAAAAAGCAACAGGAAGAGACACAAAAATCCGCGCAGCAGGAAGAAGAGCGCCAGTCGGGAACACAACAACAGCCTGCACCACGCCTACGAATGCGCTGAAAAAAAACGCAGCCCGGCACTCAGATGGTAGATTCGCCTTCAGTAGCGAACTGGACTCCACCATCAACTACCAAAAGTTCAGCCAATAATCAGATATGGTATGAAAAACAGGCTCCCCGCGCCATTCCTTTTCACCGGCTTCGAAAAAGCGTTCCATGGCCAGTTTCAACCCCGCCAGATCAAGGTTTGGGATATTCAGCACCAAATACAGGCCAACACCGTATTTGTAATCATAATCAAGAGTAACGCTCTCGCGAACTTCCATGCCTGCAACAAGAAGCTCTTTCTGCCTTGCACGAACTTCCCGGAGCCACTCATCCTCGCCTTCGTGCTTGACTACTTCGTACAGCAGAGGCTTACCCCACCTACCCCGCGCCACTACGCGAGATTCTCTTTCCTCTTTCCATGGCGAGGGAATTTCCTTGAGTGAACATTCGCGGGCATGATCAATCAATTCCGCATCAAAATTCAAAACTTCGCAGTTGTAGAGAATATCATTATAGATTCGGCTTGGAAAAACTATATCTGCCCAGCTAGAAACCGGTTGCTTTGCCCTGTCATCTTCAGGCAGGCGCGAATCATTCGGCAAATACGCATCTGTCCAGAAAAGCCGCTCGGTCTCCGGAGAACGAGACAACCTGCCGCGCAACCGCACAACATCATTTTTGCGGCGATGGCGGGCAAGCGTGATCCACCGCTTGCGTTTTTTCAAGACAGCTTTGTTCTTTAGGCTTGCAATCGCTGATTCTGGGAATTGGATTTGGTTGGTCATAGGTCTTTCCCGGCCTTATATTACCAAGGTTCCTTTGTAAGGCAACGTGCGCTGATTCATAAAAATAGCAGTGTTCAAGGTTGGAACCCTGTGTACGCCCACACTCGCCAGGGTGCGTGGTATCATAAGTAATCCATATGGCAGAAGCGAGAAGTTCATATTCACCTCACAGCAACTATACCGCAAAACCAATGCCATGCGCCATCAACATCAAAAAATTTGGCCCCATAGTTCAAGTCTCGCAGCTCTTTCGGGATGAGCGTATCATGCTTTTCGCTGAACGTATTAGGAATGCTTTCGGCCAGTTGCCGGGCAGAGGGCCGGGGAGAAGCCAGAACGGTCAGAATTGCACTTTTGCACATATCGACATCCGTATCCCGAACATCAATAACCCCACCGCACGAATCTGCTTTGAGTCCGGCATTACGGAGCAACATCGTCATGGTATTAATTGTCTTGTCTCCCAACCAGGGGAATATATGCACGGAATTTCCCATTTGCAGCATGGGAGAAGCATTGATTTTCAACTCCACGAAACATCGCCGCCCTTCCTCAAATAGTGAGAGCGCGTCTTTATTGCAAAATGCAGGCAGAGATTCCGACGTGTAAAGGTCTCGCATTTCTTGTCGCACCATAGCGTGCAAAACTTGGCCTTGGCCATTAAACCTGGGAGGCCTGCCGCCTTTCGCCGGTCTCAGCGATATACGCTTCTCTTCTTCCGCGACATGAAGAACCTCCCAACGCTTTCCTGCAAACAAAATCAATTGTCCAACAGCCAGGGGCATAGAGACAGGAATGGAACCTAAAACCCTGCCTTCGTACTCCAGTCGGTATTCTTCCGGCGTATTGAAAGCGGTGTAAAAAGTAAAATGTTCAACCATCCGTTCACCCCTGACGCCTAGGGCGAGCAATCCATCGTGCGTTTGTGTCAGTAGCTCCTGTGCTCCTAACGCTCTCAGAAGTGTGGCGAACATTTTTTGTTCCACATTACCAAATGGGCCGCTTCCGCACAGCAAATTCCAAAGTTGATCCGCCCGCACTCCACCGTAATGGCCTACAACTGACAGAACTTGCTGCACCAGAGTTGAAAAATGATATTGCCCATCATTCGCCGGTTCATACCATTTCTTGAGCAGCAAGTTGATCATGGCCACACACTGGAATGTTTCCATGCGGAGCCTGTCAGTTATATGGCTTTTCTCCGTCAGTTCGTTTTCCGTGATGAACATGCGGAGTATCGAAGCCTCTCCTCGCCGACCTGAGCGCCCAAGACGCTGACGTAGGCTGGAAACAGAATAAGGCGCCGTAACCTGGGCAATGGAGTCCACATGCCCGATATCAATGCCAAGTTCCAGCGTCATGGTGCAGGCGGCACTGGTTGGCAGCTTGTCCTCCTGAAGGCGCTTTTCAAGTCCTTCTCGCAATTCCTTGGACAAACTCCCATGATGCGGAAAAAACTCATTGGGAACATGGTGCTGTTCGCACTTGTCAGCGAGAGCTACAGATACTTCTTCTGTCTGCCTACGGCTGTTGGCGAAAATCAAATGCGATTTGCCCCGTAACAGCCGAAATAAATCCTCGGTGACATATTCAAAAGCCCTTGGCTGGTCGCAATTCTCGCTGACAGGTTCACGGTAGCCGCGTATCTGGATTTTCACATCACTCTGCGAGGCAGTTGAGGAAATAATCTCGTAAGGAAATGTTTTCCGAGGGCGGAGAGATTCGGCGACCTGCTCCATATCACCTAGGGTTGCGCTAAGGGCTATGCGCGGTATGGTTTTGCCGAGCAAAAACTCCAGCCGATGCAGAAGCGATTGGAGCTGACGGCCTCTTTCTGAACCAAGAAACGCATGGAACTCATCAATGATTACATATCGCAGATCGGCAAAGCCGCTGTGGCACCATGCACCCCGGTTCAGCAAAAGCGATTCGAGAGATTCGGGCGTAATCAGTACGATGCCGCGCGGGGCGCGAAATTGCCTGTTCTTGGCGGACTGAAGCACATCCCCGTGCCAAGGTGTCACGGGGATCTCAAGAGTCTCACATAAGCCCTGAAGCCGTCGGTATTGATCATTGATTAATGCCTTGAGCGGGCTGACATACAAGATGCCGATGCTTTCAGCGGGCTCCCGCGCCAAATTAGAGCAAGCGGGCAAAAAGGCAGCTTCTGTTTTCCCCGCAGCCGTGGCGGCACTGATGACGATATCTCTGTCCGCTGCCAATACCGGAGCAATGGCACGCTCCTGGATATCCCGCAATTCCGACCACTTCTGTGCCCATATCCACCGCTGCACTCTTTCATGCAGAAGGCTGAAACCACATGATACACCCATCCGCTATAACCTGAATGTCATCAACGAATCATCATCTTCATCGCAGTGAATGGGTACATCGGGCATATCCGTATTACTTTCCGCATCGACATGAACCTGGCTGATAAGCTGTGTCCATTGAACGTCTTGGCTTTGCTCCAAAACTGAAAGTAAATCGACGAAGGCTTTGATCGTGTTGCGCGGCGTACGGAAATAGGCGTCACCTATTCGCTGTGAGCAATGCGCCAAAAACGCTGTCAACGCATCATCAGGCACAAGGAACTTAGTTACGTCGCCGGATGCGAAGACATACCGCAAGTTACGAAGCAAAATAAGCAATTCTTCCGGGGTAAGGCTGGCCAAATGCAAAGAGGGTGAGGAATAATCAATAACACCTGCCGCACGGGCGAAAGAGTTTTCAGCCAGTCGGGATTGCAGAGCCTCATAGCTGTAGAGTCCCTTACGAGGATCCAGCAAAAAATCCGGCGTACCGCCCAATAAAAAGCCTATATACTCGGCACTGCCTTGTAGACAGTCATTCAACATGCGCAAAATCTGCTCATAGTTGGATGTCCGGGCTTTCTGGCTTGAAAGCTTGTACAGGTTCACCATTTCATCAAGATTGATCAACAACCCAGCGTAACCGGCTTGCCGTACAAACAAGCTCAGCAGCTTGAAATGGTCATACACGCTCGCATCATCGACGATACTGCGTACTCCAAGCGCATTTCGGGCATCTGTCTTTGTGGTGAACTCCCCACGCAACCAGCGCACCGCATCAGCTTTCAGTTGGTCGTTGCCGTTTTCATGCCCACGCCAGTACGCCTCAATTACTTTGGCAAAATCATAGCCGCCAACCAACTCGGAAAGGTTGCTCAAACGCTCTTCGATTGCCGTACCAACACTACTCTCTTTGACATCAGCTTCTTTACGGGCTTCTGTAATAAAACGCTCCACAACGCTTGTCAGCGCGTTGCCATCCTGCTTAGTCCGAGTTGAGCAGTTGCGGAGTAACTCTGCGTATAGGTTACGAGCCTGGCCTCCGGTCGCGTGCAATCGCCTGTCCGGGGAAAGATCGGCATGCAGAGTAACGAGTCCTTTTTCCAGGGCAATAGCGCGGATAAGCTGGAGGAAAAAACTTTTCCCAGAGCCAAACTCTCCGATAATCAAGCGAAATGCGGAACCGCCATCGGCAATACGCTCGATATCCTTCAGCAGGGATTCAACTTCGCGAACCCTGCCTACCTGAATATGCTGCAACCCTGTGCGCGGAGTAACGCCGGCCCGGAGAGACTGAATGATGGCGTCACGCTCTCGCGGGCGAAGGCGGGGCCTGGTATTTTTATGCATCGACAATTTCCTTTGCTAATTCTGTATCAAAATAAATGGGATCGCCATCGTCAAGCAGCGGGGCATTTACATTGTCAAAGGCCCATTCGTTCAGGACTTCCATCGCTCCGTCCAGCATCAAACCGAGCTCTTTGCATATTTCATAAACAGTGGAGCGTTCCCAGTGCGCCTGCTTCACCAAGCGATTAAAAAGCGCTTGATGCGCCTGGTCAAGGCCGCTCAAGGGAGAAACATGCTGCATGGCCTGCACTGGAGTCACGACAGGAGCAGGTTCGTCAATTTGTTCGGCGAAAATATTTTCAAGAACATCTCGAACCTGCCGCGTTTCTTGTTCCCTGATGCGTATAAGCTCTTCGTTCAAAACAAAGGAGGCCGCGGCGCTTGGGGGCTGAGGGATAGCGTGCGTTGTTTCCCGATCCCGAAGCGCAACAGTGACTGGCGTATCTGTGCTTGCCGCATGAATGTCGCTCACCACCAATGATTTGTCGAGCCCAAGGGATGTATACAACTTTTCAAGCTGCTTCACTTCTTTGGGATCAATATAACCGTCGGCATGGGCGACAGATATCAAGATACGGCTGACAACTGTTTTTTCCGATTCGTCAAGCTCGGCAAGTTTTTGCTTCAAGCCGCTCGCGCCTTGCGGAGTATAAAGACTCCAATGCAAGTAGGCCAGCAAGGAGTCTTTTTCAATGCCCGTAAGCTCCCTGTTGTCCCGAACAAGACCTTTCAGCACATCTTCTTCGTGAGGAGACACACTCCCGTCACTCTGGCTGACCATTGCTCCGAGACGTATCATTGAACCCACCAGTCGAAATTCTCCTGACGGCTTAAAATCGACGCCATGTCCGTGCGGGAATATCACAACGCTGGATTGTATGTCAGGTCTCACACCGTAATATCGAATGTCAGGAATAAGCCCGAAACCCAACTTTTCAACAAACGCCGCCAGATTTTCAGCATCTTTTTTGCCAATTTGCGCGGGCTCTTCTTCTCCGAGCATCGCATAAAGTTTAATGGTCTCAAGAAGGCCAGGGCCACTGCCCGCAACTGCGGCCAGAGTTTCTTTAATTTTTCCGGCCGCCGGAGCGGTAGGCACCAAATCTTTCGGCAATAAAGCCAATGCCGCCAGAGAGGCAGGATCGCTCCCTTTGCGACCGAGATATCGGCTATAGGCATCGAGTTCGTCCGTGCAAGCCTCCGCTATCGCATGAACTTTTTTCAACGGTGCAGTCAGCATGAAGGGATCAGGCAACTCGGAAAAGTCAAGTCGTAACCCACGCAAAGAGGGGCTCGCGGCATGATAGGAGATAGACAATGTTTTTTTGTTTGGAGGAACCACAATGCCTTCGCCGTGCTTCTCCGTGTATCTTTGTGCGAAAAGCTCCTTGAACTCCTTTGCACAACGGCGGGCGGGCGTCCGAAGGCCGAATTCGGGATGCAGAGTCAGCCATTGAATAGCCATAGAAGGAGACAACGGAGCTTTGCTCGCCACCTGTCGAGCCAACTGTACCTGAAAAGGGTCCGAACTGTAGCTGTCAGCCAAATTGATATAGTCGGGAATTTCCTCATGCGACTGGAATAAGACCCATTCCATTGCCAGCAGATTACTTGCGTATCCCCTGAAAGATCGGTTGGCACCGTATATGGAGAGGAGGCGGCGTACTTCATCAACGATTGCATGATGTTCCGGTTCCGCAAGGCCCAGTTTCCTGCCATCATGGAAAAGGCGGCGCTCAAGGCCGTAGAAGAAAAGAAAAACATACCCGATATTCGCCTCCGGCTCAGAACGCCCTGTGGCGAGCCATTTCAGGTAAGCCCCGCGGCATTGAGGCGGAATTCTGCTATAACTGGACCAGTATCCCATCTCTTCGCCATGCTGCCATGGCTCGGCATTCATTACCTTGAGCTTCGGGTTGATCAGGCTGGCATCATTGTAGCATCCACCCTGCTCAGGAAGGTTTTCACCAACATAAACCATGCCGGGCAAAGTAAGGCCTTTTACCTCTACCGATTCTTCAGGGCCATACCAAGTGGCGGGACTTCCTTTCGGGCGGCTGGAGGAATCGTCGCCATACCCGTAAGACGTGGAGGTAGAGATTGTGATTCGAAAGCCGGAGTCATCTTGCTCAGGAGCCTCAGTGGTTGTATGAACAGGAGTTTTTGGGGCTACAGGCTTCGGAAAGGCTTTTTTTGCACTTTCGTGCGTCAGTCTGGTGCCATAGAAAACAGCCAAAGCGCAAAATACTGCGGCAATTGTCCAGCCGCCGCCTTGACCGGCTTTGGGTTGCAAGGCAACGGCAATACCGGCAGCGGAAAATGCACAAAACAGAGGAAAAAAGAAAGCATGGAGACGTTTCTTTTTAGACGGGAGCGCGAAGAACAAAGCTTTTGGCCAAAGTAAGCCGATGATGCTCCACATAACACAAAAAACACTTATAAGAGAAAGTATGTCATCCACTTTCAGTTCCCCCCTGACACTGTGTACTTTCCGGTATGCGTTTCGTACGACACTTATATTTTGAGGATAATATTCCCCAAACTCCCTTAAAACTTGACAGTTATGGGCAAATTTTTTGAGTACAGATATCAGTAGACAGCTTATTGCTCGTTTTACGAAATGGCAACCAAAGAAAGCCCGGTCAGAATCTTGAGCTTGCAGCGACTACAACGTTTTTTCAAGCTAAACCGCGAAACTCCAAGGCTACATGAGCGCTCACGCTGCCTTTGTATAGCCTTCACAATCTGTAGTCTCCGGGGGCGGTTATGAGCCAGTACCGCCTCCTCTTTTCGCTCCCGCCAATCGTTCTGCCAATCGGTGCGCCCGTAAATGGCTGTACCGGGCTAGCATCTGCATAGAGCGGTGGCCGGAAATAGTTTTGATTTCCATGATATCCAGATCCGTGTTTTCGAACAGGCGGGAGATGGCTTCATGACGCAGGTCGTGAAAGGTTAAACCGGTGATACCCGCCAAGCTTCTGGCCCGTTCCATGGCCTGAGTAATGGCGTCCGGGCTCATGCAGAACACCCAGCCATTATCGCCTTCCTCGGCCAGCACTTCGCGCAACACTTCCAGAGCGTCCGGGGACAGAGGAACTGTACGCGCCTCGCCGTTTTTCGTTTTCGGCAGATGGGCGCTGCGCTTTTCCATGTTCACGTTATCCCAGATCAGGCGGGAAATTTCCTCTCGCCGCATGGCCGTTGCCAGGGCGAAGCGCACCACGCGCCGAAACGGCGGCGGGCAGGCTTCCAGCAGATTCGTTTCTTCTTCGCCTTCCAGACGGCGAGTACGCCCGCCCGGTAGCTTGGGTTTGTTCACTTTCGCCACGGGGTTGGAAAGGCTTTCCATACCCCAATCCGACGCCGCTACTGAAAACAGCCGAGAGATCATGGCAAGGTCAAGGCGGACAGTGTTGGGTGCGGCTCCCTCAGCCTCGCGTTCCTTGATGAAGTCAGCGATATCCTTTCCGCGTATGGAAGCCAGAAAGCGGCTTGCCAGCGCGCGTTTTTGCAAGGCCAGGGCGCGGCTTTTTTCTCGCCGAAAGTTGGCGAGCCGGGGCAGGTATTCCGCGATATAGCGGTCAAAGGCTTCGGAAAGCGTGGTATTCTCCGCTTCCGTGCGGGAAACGAACACGCCACGGTCCATTTCACCTTCAATCTGCCGCGCCCACGCCTCGGCATCAGCCTTCGTTTCAAAAGTCTTGCAGGTAACGGGCCAGCCCTTGCGGCGGATGCGGGCTTCCCATTGCAGGTTGCCGCGTTTGCGAAGTGTTGCCATGCGCGTCCCTCCATCGTCTTGCCGCTTCATTTGGTGGAGCAGCCGGTGGAGCAAGTGGAGCAAATTTGGAGCAATAAAGCAAATAAAAACGAAAAAGAGGCTTACGATTTCTCGTAAGCCTCTGATTTTACTGGCTCCCCGGCACGGGATTGAACCGCGGACCTAGTGATTAACAGTCACCCGCTCTGCCAGCTGAGCTACCGGGGAATGTGGCGTGGTGTTCCCACGCAGGAAGGGATAATTAGCGCGATGCGGCCTTTGCGTCAACCTTTTTTTTGTAAAAAACGTTGCTTGATTGGAGAAAAAATGTAGCCGTTTTTCCCGTGTCGATTCCGTCCCGGTCCCTTTTCCTTCCGCTGTACGGGTGCGGGTGCTGTTTGCCCAACCTGTTCTGTTGCGGGCCGGTTATTTTTTAATATCGCTTGACCTTCCCGTATAGGGAATACCTTATTCTTGCAATACCGGCCCCAAAAATTTTGCACAGTGAGGAGAGGGCCACCCTAACTCTGCTACAGGCTATTAGACGGTGTCGACACGAGCTTGAATTTTTCTCTGCCAAGGCGCGACAGGTTCACCAGGAGGATGTGGACTCTTTCGTTCATGACCTTCTGGGGGTTTTGTCGCAACGCGGGCGGGGGGGGGGCAAAAGACATCTCGTGACCACACTCTCTACTGGAGAAGACCGATGGCACATACACGTCCCAAGCTGCCGCAGCGGCTACAGTTGTTGAAAGAGGCGTATCTTCGCGTGAAACCAAGCATAAGCATTGGCCGGGCTCTGGCGTATACCGAAGTGACAAAAGCGTATCCCGATCTGCCTCGCAATCTTTTGCGTGCCAAGTGTTTTCGTCGGGCCTGCGAAACCGCCCCTATCGTCATTGCGGATCACGAGCTTATCGTCGGGCACCCTTGCGGCAAGGCCAGAGCCGGTGCGTTTTCCCCGGATACAGCCTGGCAGTGGGTTCAGGACGAGCTGGACACCATAGCCACGCGCTCGCAAGATCCTTACCAGATCAGCGAAGAAGACAAAAAAGTGATGCGGGATTACCTGTTCCCGTTCTGGGAAGGCAAATCCCTGGCCGAATCCTGCGAAGCGAAGCTCAGGCAGGAGGGGCTGTGGGAGTTTGGCGCAGAGGCATGCGTCAGCGACCTGACCTATCATATTACCAGCGGCGGTGGCGACACCAGCCCCGGCTACGATATCATTCTTTTCACCAAAGGCATCCTGGGCGTAAAAGCCGAGGCAGAGGCGCACATTGCCCGCCTGACGCAAAAAAACGAGGCAGAGGCGAATCAGGAAAAAACCACCTTTTATTCCGCAGCCCTGGAAACGTGCGAGGGCATTCTCGCATACGCCTCCCGCCTTTCCGAACACGCTCTTGCCCTTGCCGGAAAAGAACAAA
>JAJDIC010000058.1 GCA_030266525.1 Desulfovibrio sp. OttesenSCG-928-G15
GTTTATGCCCCATAAAAGGATTGTTTACGTCTTCCACAACAAAGCTTCTCTCGCTATCAAGAACAAAATTCCGGTACGCATAACCGCGCTCGAGAATATATTCCATGCATGGGGGTACCGAGTGCTCCCGAAGCTCTTGCGCGGGGTCGTATCCCTCAGGAGCCAGTATGGCAGGAGCAGGCAGGTGAACGGCTTCGCCCAGGACGCGTTTTGTGGCGGTTTTGGCACACACCGCGCCGTCGGGGGTAATGCGTTTGTCGGCAAGAATTACGGGGAAAAAGAATTGGCGCAAACAATCAATGCAACGTTGCTGGCGATTTTTACCGGGTATGCTGTTGCGGATCAGTTTGTGTAAAAAACCATAGGTGGATGAAAGCGCAACATTTTTTTTGCACAGGCGATAGCGTAGCCATTCGTAAGCATTCATTTACAGCAGCTCTCTTTGGCGTGGGGCCTTGTTTCCTGTTTTTACCCCCTGCCGACCGAGCGATCGGCAGGAGGGGCGCTACAGTATATCATCCTGGTGATGCGGCAGGAGGGGAGTTTCTACGGCTGTTTCCTGGCCTTGCCGGGGGGCGGCGCGTTTGAAACGCAGTTTGGCAGAGGCCATCAGGCGTTTAAAGACAAACATTTCCACGTCAGCGCCCTGGGCCGCGTCAATGGGAAATTCCGCTCTGGCCATGGCCCTGTGACCGCCCGCGCTGCCCAGGCTTCCGAAAGCGTGGGTGGCGAACTTGCCCACATTGCGCGAGATGCCGTCACTTCGGAAAATGACCACCACGGTATTTTTGTAGCTTCCGGCCACGGCGGCCCAGCGTATTTCATATACCCGCATGAAAAAGTCGGCCACGTTGACCAGAAGGTCCGGGTTGTCCACATCACCCAGATAGACGAACTGCCCGGAAGAACCGACAGGATACAGGTTTGTGCAGGCCTTGGCGAAAAATTCGAGCCAGTGCAGGTGAAATTCGCTGCGGGCTATGCGCGACAGGAGGTTATGGTCGGCAAAGCGGTTCAGATATTGGTAGGCGCGTAAATCCCCATCATAAAAATGGCGCTCGAAATTATCCGTATCGGTTTTTATGCCGAACTGCAGGGCCGTAGCCAGCAGCTTGCCCGGTCGGATTTTCAGACTCTGGAGGTATTCCGTCATCATGGTGCTGGTTGCGCCGTATTTGGGCCTGATGTCCACATAGGCCGCGTCATAGGGCGTTTCCGGCAACGGGTGGTGGTCGATGATGATGGAAAAGGGGATTTCCATGAGCGCCGGGTTGTGGGTGGGCTGTGAATCAACCACCGCAAAGTGGGTATAGCGGGGCAGCATTGCCGGACGGAAGGTGCGCATTTTCAGCCTGGTATAGCGGACCATGGCCAGGTTGTCCGGGCGGGACAGGCGATTCAGCTTGGTGATGGTCACATCCTGCACACGGTGGCTCAAAATTCGCTTGAGGGCCAGGGCCGAAGCCATGGCGTCCGGGTCGGCTACTATGGTGATAAGCCAGCGTTGATCACGCGCAAAGCTTCCAAGAAGTTGCGCAAGTTTTGGCGGCGGACGAAAATAGGGCATGATAACCTCGTGAAAACCCGGGCGTTTCCAGGCGCGAGCCGCTGCAAAAAAACTGAAGGATACAAAGGGCAAGGCGGCCTGGTCGCAATAGATACTGCGCTATGTGCATACGGACCAATCTGTGCACGGCATTTTCCCAAACCATAGCTTATGGCTCGCTGAACGGCAACAGCCATGTAGCCAAAACAGGCATGGACGCTGCAACACCTTCCCAGGAAAATATTTCCAGCACAATAACCGCCCCGGCCGGAACGGAGCGCACCAGCTTCCTGCAGGCGTCCTGTTCCTTTTCGTGCAACTGGTTTAGCGGGGCATGCCCGTCCTTGCCGGTCGTTTCGTGTTGCCCCTGCTTTCCCGGCGCACTCAGATGCACGATAGCGCAACGCTCCAGCAGGTCGGGGCTCTCCAGAATATGCTCCTGAGCGTACGCAAGCATGTGCCCTGCGTCGAGGCAGAAGCCAAAGCCCAGTTGCGCTGCGGGGCGGCAGATAGCCAGCAAATCATTTTCGCGGATATTTTCCAGATACAGCAGCGAAGTGCTTCCGCCCTGTGCGCGGAAGGCCCCGGCAAAGGCAGCCAGTCTTTGGGCGGCAAGCTTTGGCCTGTCCGGTTCATGGGGGGGCGGGTGTAAAACAGCGCGGCAGTGGGGGCGCTTTCCGGTGTTTGTCCTGTCAGCGAGGTGCCGGGTTTTATGCAGGAGTTTCAGACAGATGCCCGCGCACATGACCGGGTTGTCCCAAGGCAGGTCAAGCGGAAGGTGCACATGACAGGAAAGGGCAAGTTCTTCAAGGGGAAGATCAAGCTCGTTTTCACCATAGGCGAGGCTGGACCCGGTATCAAAAAACAGCAGGGCCACTTCGTCCACTTTTCCGGACAGGAAGCGGCAGTTTTCAGCGACGCTTGCGGGCATGACCCAGGAAGGCGCGGCAATGCGTCTGTCAGGAGGAGTTTTTTGCCTGCCAGCACTGTGGATTGGGTGTGTGTTTTTCGCACAGGATACGTTCATGGGGTGTCATTCTATGTCATGAAGGGGTGCCGAAAGAAAGCGTATTTTTTAACCACCCTGTACTATTGGGGATTTTTAATGAGAGAAAATGGCAAACTTATTGCAAGAAATACAGCAGCCAGTGTGATGCGAAAATTTGCCCGCGCCGGTCGCTGGCAGAACTTTCATGGAAAAAGAATAACCATTCAGTTTATATGAGTATGCGAACATTGCAAGAAATAAAAGCCGAAAGGCTGGACAAGGCGGTCCATTTTCCTTATATTTTTCTTGCGTCGGCTGGTGAAGCTTAAAAAAATCAGCCAGATGCATACAATGCCCGGCAAGGCGAACCCTTTCGCAATCCGGTCGACCCTGGCTACCAAGAGGCTCTTATGCGTTTCGTCAAGGCGTATCTACAACACCGCTTCAATCCGCTTCACGTATACTGTCGTCTGCGTGACTACGGCTTGTCCAGTAACATGGCTATCCGCGTATCCAACGCCTATGAGCGTGTTTACAAGGTATGCGGCCTGGGCAAGGCCTCCCTGTAGTTCCACCACTTCTCCCGGTTCAGTCTTCCGCCTGCCCCCCTCTGCCTTTTCCCAAAAAGGGAGCGAAGCAATCCTTTTTCTCTTCCCCAGTATCGGCGAGCGCCGAGGAAACGCGGAGTTTTTCATCTGGTAAGGCGCGCGTTCTTTTTCAAGGCAGGCTGGACTCTTCCGTCCTGCCTGCCTTGAAAAAGAACGCAGCAACGCAGTCCAGATGAAAAAATCCGCGTTTCCTCACTTGAGGAGGACTTCCAGTTGCTCCATACACTCATCCTGGGCGTATTGCAGGGCCATTGTTCTGCCGCAGGCTCCCATGGTTTCCTTGCTGTCCCGGTTATTTGCCAGAGTTGTCAGAGCATCGGCAAGAAGATCCAGCGAATCCGGGTGCGGGCTTTTTCTCCCTGTACACGCATAATGGGCGTCGGGAAGCTTGCTGCCCTGCGGCAGTTCAGTCAGCTCTGTTTCCGGCACCGGGAACAGCTTTCCGTTTACACCGTCGGTTATCAGTTCCGGCAGGTTGCTTACGGCAAAGCAAAACACGGGTTTTCGGGCCAGCCCTGCTTCAATGACCACGTTGCCGAAGCCTTCCCATAAGGATGTGAGCACAAAAACGTCAATGGCCCGCCAAAAAGGCGACAGATCGGTCATAAATCCTGCAAAGCAGGTTTTGTCTTCGACGCCGAGCTGTTTCGCCAGGTGTTTCAGCTCCTGCTCCCGCTCGCCTTTTCCGGCGATGAGAATGCGAAAGTCGACGGAGCGCTCCATCAGCTTTGCGCCGAGCGCCAGTAACAGGTGCTGGGCTTTTTGCCTGTTAAGCCGGGCGGCGTTTCCCAGAATAAGGGGGCGCGTTGCGCCATTGCCGAGTTCCGGGAAAAAGCGGGGGTCAGCAGCGGCGGCAAGGGCGGCGTCAAAGGCGGAAATGTCGATACCGTTGGGGATAACGCTGATGCGCTCTTGCGGGATAAGCGAGGGGTTGTTAACCAGGACCATGTCTTTTGTGGCTTGTGAATTGGCGACAAGCCGGGTGATCACACTGCCGAAAAGGTAGCGGTTGAGGACGGAATTACTGACGGGTAGTGCGCTGCCGCGCCTGTAAACAATATGTTCCACCCCGGCAGCTTTGGCGGCGGGGCCTGCTGTTTTCAGATCCGAGGGCAGGTTCATGACCAGCGCATGTACCTTGCGCGAGCGAAAAAAATGTACCAGGCGCAGGCGCAGGACAGGATCAAGAAAACTCAGTTTGCCGATACGAAAGGCAAAGCGTGTCACTTCCGGTACGTTGGCAAGTCTGGCGTACAGTTCCGAGTCATGGCGGCAGATGAAGAGAACGCGCCAGCCTCTGCGGGCAAAAGAGAGGGCGGCCTGAAAGTGCCATACCTCGCCGCCGCCCCAGCTTTGGGTGCTGTTGCAAAAACAGATGGTTCGCTTATTATTTTGCATACAAAGTGACAGTGTTGCCGTGGTTTCGGTAAAGTCGCAAAGTTTTATCAGCCCCCCTGACGGGCAGCAAGTGAAAAGAAGGAAATGAGGCAGCAATCAGCGTTCCGGAAGGTATTCGCAATGTTCCCCGATTCCCACGATAGCCCCTATACCGCCGATAGCCCATATACCGCGGATAGCGCAGAGGCCACTGCCGCAGATCTTGGACCCGCTATCGCCATCGGGACTCCCGAGCAGGCCGCCAGCTATTTCCCGCGTGGCCTGCGGCAGCCTGAAGGGTCGTTCCGCTTTTCGGCGGACGCCTTGTTGTTGTCCTGCTTTTTTCCGCCCGGAAGGGGCGAAACACTGCTCGATATCGGGACCGGCTGCGGCGTTGTGGCCTTTGGTGCCTTGCTGCGCCATGTGTGCGCAAGGGCTGCGGGCGTTGAATTGTCCGAAATATTGGTCCAGGCGGCGAACGAGAATGCCATACAACTCGGACTTGCCGACAGGTTCAGGTGTTTTCAGTATGATGCAGGATATGCGGTTACTTCACGAAAGCTTATTGAAGATCTATCGGTTTTTGAAAAAAGCCTTGATGCTACCCGCTTGGGCGGCTCGTGGCCGGGCTTTGATTATGTTGCATTCAACCCGCCTTTTTACACGCAGGGAAGCGGGCGTTTACCTAAAAACGCTTTGCGGCGGCAGGCCCTGTTTGCGAAAGAGCACACTCTGGAAGATTTTTGCCGTCTTGCGGCAAGAGCCGTGAAGCCCACAGGACGAGTAGCGCTGGTTTATCCGGCAGAAGGCATGTACCGTATGGGCAAGGCACTGGCAGGGAGCGCTTTGCACATTCGACGCCAGATGCCGGTAATATTTCGCAAGGGTAAAGCGCCCGCCCGATACCTGGTTGAAGCCTGTAAAGAATTCGCGCCGATACAAAACGAAGACCCGCTTGTGCTGCATGATGACACAGGGGCGCTTACTCCGGAAGCCGCGCAATTCTGCCCTTACCTGATGGCCGGGCGGGAATAATCGCCCATCGGAAGCTCCAGTCAAGGCCAAACGCTCCGCTCTCCCTTCCCTTTTGGGGCCGCCAAGGGCAAATCGCTCCTTCATCCTGTTTTCGAATCCTGCTCCGAAAATTCCTCAAATCCTGTGATGGCAGCCAATATTACGCTTGTTGCGCAAGGCTGACTGGGTAATGAGGTACGCGGTCTGGCAACCGTGGAACAGATCAACGATGGGCCGTGAGAGCGGGGTGCTGCGATAAAAGTTGTGCAGGTGGCGTGACAGGTCGCGCAGGTCTTCAAAGGCGCGGGTCAGGCGCGGGGTTGTTCGGGTAATGCCTACATAGTTCCACATGGTGTTGCGGATGGTTGCCCAGTCCTGGGCGATGAGCGCGGGGTCGTCGTTATGCTCGTCGCCCGAAGGGAACCAGTCTTCGATTTCGGCCAGAAGGTCGGGCATGGGGGCAAGGAAGTCCAGGTTTTTGGGGCCAAGACGGGCGGCAATATCTTCCGCAGCGGTTTTTCCCCAGAGCACGGCTTCCATCAGCGAAGTGCTGGCCAGGCGGTTGGAGCCGTGCAGGCCGGTGCAACTGCATTCGCCAATGGCGTACAGGCGGCTCAGACTGGAGCGCCCGTGCCTGTCCACCAGAATACCGCCGCAGAAATAGTGCGCCGCAGGCACTACAGGAATGGGTTCCGAGCGTATATCTATGCCCCGGTCCAGACAGCTTTGCAGCACTGTGGGGAATCGTTCCTCAATATGCTTTACCTCGCTTAGATCGAGAAAGACGCAAGGCTCGCCGCTGGAGAGCAATTCATCCACAATGACGCGGGAAACAATATCTCTGGGGGCCAGGTCTTCGCGCGGGTCCTTGCCCTTCATGAAGTATTCGCCCTTTGCGTTAAAAAGCCGCGCCCCTTCGCCGCGCAGGGCTTCTGTAATCAGGAAGCGCTTCGGCTCAAGGTGAAAAAGCGTAGTCGGGTGGAACTGCATGTATTCCATATTCATCAGCCGGACAAAGGCCCGGCTGGCCATGGCGATGCCGGAGCCAATGGCTGTCGGCGCGTTGGATGAGTGCAAATACACCTGGCCCGCGCCGCCTGTGGCCAGAATGGTCACATCTGCCAGCATGGTTTCCACTTCGTCCGTGGCTTCATTGAGCACATAGGCACCGCAGCACTGATTTTCCAACTGGTAGCGGTAATACAGGCCTTTGGTCTGATGGTGGGACGTAAGCAGGTCAATGGCAGTATACCCTTCCTGGTACGTTATTGCCGGGTTGCTTTTTACCTGCGGCAACAGGGTTTCCATGATTGTCAGGCCGGTGTGATCCGCGCAGTGGGCAATGCGCTTGGCTGAATGGCCGCCTTCTCTGGTCAGGTCCAGGGCCTTGTGGTCGCTTTCCGTGTCAAAGGGCACCTGCACCCGGCGCATCAGCATGTCACGCACAGCCCCTGGCCCCTGCTGGGCGAGGAAGGAAACCGCATCGGACAAATTGAGGCTGTGCCCGGCTGTGGTAATGTCCTTTTCAAGCTTTTGCGCGTCATCCGCTTCGCCCGAAGTGTAGATGATGCCGCCCTGGGCAAGCCAGGAGTTGGCGTTACGCGGAACAGTAGTTGCCGCAATAACCGTGCTTTCAATACCAAGGTCGGCCAGGCGAAGGGCGGCAATACACCCGGCCAGCCCGGCGCCGATAATAAGAACAGGTCGATGATTTCTGGTTGGCATGAAAATTCCTGGTCAGGCAATAACAGGTGAATATGCAGCGCAACATGAAACTTGCGAAACAGGGAAAAGGGCGAAGCGATACGGGTATACGGAAAAAAAGTTCCCTAAGCGCAAGCCTTGAGCATGCGGTCCAGCGCTGCCTTGGCGTAGTCTTTCAAATTTTCCGGGGCGACGACGTGATAGGGGGAGCGACCACCGGATTCCATGCAGCGTTCCATCTCTTCAAGCGCTTCGGCCAGTATGTTTTCCGTGGTTTCGCCCATGAAAGAGCAGGCGCTTGGCGCGAGCGGCAGGATTGTAATCCTGCCCTGGTGTTGGCGGGCGAGGCGCTCCACGAGGTTGATTTCGGTGCCGATGATCAGGGTTTCGCCGTCCGGCAGTTCATTGGCGTAGCGGATAATGAAGGATGTGGAGCCGGCGCTGTCCGATGCGGCCACTATTTCCGGCCTGGACTCGGGATGGACGATTACCTTGGCTCCGGGGTGGCTGGCGCGTTGGTTTTTGACCATGTCCACGGTGAAAAAGGTATGGATGGAGCAGTAGCCGGGCCAGAGCAGCAGCCGGGCCGTGTTTTCGACTTCGGAGTGCAGCCACGAGGGTGTACCCGGCGCGGTAAGCACCTGGCAGTCGCTTTCAGCAAAACCCATGGTCTGCGCCGTGTTCAGGCCGAGATTCATATCCGGCAGGAAGAGTACGGCGTCGCCCTGGGCAAAGGCCCATTCGAGCATGGTTTTCGCGTTGGCCGACGTGCACACCGACCCGCCGAACTCGCCCACTACCGCCTTTACAGGCAGGGTGGAGTTCACATAGGCCAGCGGAACAATCTTTCTTCCCCGGTCACGAAACCAGGTCAGGGTATTGCGAACATCTTCCGCCGCCGCCATTTGGGCCATGCTGCAATCTGCGCCGGGCACGGGGATGTGTATTTCCTGACCTTGTTTGGCCAAAAGCGCGGCTGATTCCGCCATGAAATACACCCCGCAGAACATGATATAGCGCGAGTGCGATTCCGCTGTCTTGCGGGCGAGTTCAAGGGAGTCTCCGCGCAAGTCGGCGTGGCGGATAACTTCTTCGGTCTGGTAATGGTGGCCTACGATGGTCAGTTCGTTGCCGAGTTTTTCCCGGATGCGTTCGATACGGTTTTGGGCAGATTGCGTTAGGCTCATAGTGTGTCGTCCTTCCAGATGCGCATGCTGAAGTCCGCGTAGGGTGCGGAGTGGGTAAGTCTGCCCACGGAGATAAAGTCGGGTTTGCGGCTGCTTTGGCGGCAAATATCTTCTGCCACACGGCCTATGGAGTCAAGGGAAACGCCGCCGCTGATTTCCACTTCCTGCTGGTCAGGTATCAGACCAAGGGCTTCACACATCATATCTGTCGGCATGTTGTCCAGCATGATGCGTTCCACATTCGCGTAAACCGCTTCCCGAACCTCGTCAAGGGTGCGGCATTCCACCTCTATGGGCGGGCAGGGGGCATAGGCCGCGCGCAGCCTGGCGACCGCGCCGGTGATGCCGCCGGAAGCGTCTACGTGATTATCTTTGAGCATCAGGATTTCCCCCAGGTTTTTCCGGTGGTTATGCCCGCCGCCCACAAGTACCGCATATTTTTCCGGATAGCGAAGGCCGGGAAGGGTTTTTCGGGTATCGAGCAGCTTGACCCCGGTGTTGCCGAGGGCCTCAACATAGCGGGCTGTGAGGTTGGCAATGCCCGACATATGGCAAAGAAAGTTCAGGATAACGCGCTCTGCCCGTAAAATCACCCTGGCGCTGCCGGAGATTTCACAGACACGCGTACCGGGGGCAACAGCATCTCCGTCCTTGACGAAGCAGTCAGCAGTCCATTCACCGGCCTCAAGAGAGGCGGTTGCCTCAAGTACCAGCCGGGCAATGGGCAGGCCCGCGACAAGTGTGCCTTCCTTGGCGGTGATGGTGGCCCGCAAGGCGCTTGACGGAGAAAAAACAGCGTTGCTGGTGAGGTCCGGCCCGTCTTCCTCCAGGGCTTCGTCAATTGCGCGGACAAGGTGCTCCCGCACGGGACCGGTGAAAAAAATGTCAAATATGGGCCACTGCATGCATTGTCTCTCCCGCTATGAAGTGATAGTGGTGTACGCACCAATTTCAGGCCTGCAATCGGGCGGAAGAGGCCATGCTGTTTCGTACATTGGCATGACCCTAAAAGCACCACCGGCTTTCGTCAAGCCGGGTTTGCCCGCCATCTTTTTTTGTTCGGATGAATGCCCATGAATGACGATACACTCCACACCCCCCTGAAAGCGGACGAAGCGCATGAGGATAGCGATAAGGCAATCGCAAGCGCACCCCGTCAGGAAGACAATCCGCAAGCGCGGGAAGGGTTAGCAAACGCGCAACCGGGAGCGGACGCGTCGGGCAGCGACAGTGCGCCTGACGACTCTTTGGCAGCGCCCTCGGGCCAGGGCTTGTCAGACGACGGGGTGCAGGCAGCTTCCGAACAAAGTACCGGGCAACCCGACGGGGCCGAGGGCGGCTGTAGCGAGCAGTTGACCTCTGTAGATTTTTCCCACCCGGCAGACGTTGCGGAGCACATGGAAAACCTGACTCTTCAAGAGCAGGTGTGCATGCTGTCCGCCATGCCGCTTGAAGAAGCCGCCGAAGCGCTGGCCGAACTGGAGGAGCGTACCCGGGTTGAACTGCTGGAAAACCTTGACCCGGACAAGGCAGCCAGCATTGTCGGCGAAATGTCGCCTGACGACGCGGCTGACGTGCTTGACGAGCTGGATGAAGACCATAGCGTGGTCCTTCTCAGCAAGCTGCAAAGCGAAGACGCGGAAGAAATTCGTAACCTCATGGCTTTTGACCCCGAAACCGCAGGCGGGGTCATGAACACCGAATTGATTATCCTTTCGGATGATATTACAGCCGATCAGGCCATCCAGCAGATTCGCAGTGAAATTGAAGACAAGGAAATTCCTTATTACGCTTACATTGTGAACCCGGACGACGTTCTTATAGGCGTTTTAACCCTGCGTGACCTGATAACCAGCCCGCCCGGAATGCTGCTGAAAGAAGAAATCAGCGACCAGGACCTTATCACCGTGCCTTACGACGCCGGGCGCGAGGAGGTGGCCCGGGTAATCGGGCACTACAACTTTATGGCCCTGCCCGTGGTAGACTATGAAGGGCGTCTTCTGGGAGTCATTTCGCATGATGACGTAATCGACATAATGCAGGAACTGGCCAGTGAAGACATGCTCGGCATGGTTGGCGCGGGTCAGGATGAAAGCACAGACACCCTGTGGTTTGATTCCGTCAAAATGCGCCTGCCCTGGCTTTTGGTGAACATGGTCAACTCGGCGATGTCTGCGGGCGTGGTGTACCTTTTTGACGGCAGTATCGCCCAGATGGCCATTCTGGCGGTGTTTATGCCTATGGTTGCCAACCAGGCCGGAAACACCGGGCAGCAGGCGCTGGCCGTGATGATTCGCCAACTCGCCACAGAAAAATTTTCCCGGCGCAAAGCCTGGACCGCCGTGCTGCGAGAAGCGAAAATCAGCATAGCCAACGGCTGTATTCTCGGCATACTTGTCTGGCTGGCCGTGTATGCGTTTTCCGCCAACACCGTGTTGACAAACGTGCTGGTTTCCGCCCTGATGCTGGATATGTTTATCGGGGCTTTTGCGGGCGCGTCCATTCCCATTATTCTCAAAGAACTGGGCCGCGACCCGGCCCAGGCCTCAAGTATTTTCCTCACCGCCATTACCGACGGCATGGGCTTTTTCCTTTTTTTGGGGCTGGCGACCGTGTTTTTGTTGTGACGAGGCCGACAGGCATATGGGAATGGATTTTCGGAACACAACTTACACGGTTCTTCATTTTTAGCCCCGGCGATGCGCACACAAAAAAAAGCGTTTTATTGCACTTTTTGTTGCAATAAAACGCTTTTTTTGTGTGCGGCAGCTTTTGCCGGCTGCCGGGAGAAACGCGCTATTTGGCCGGGGCGGCGTCTGCCGGAGTTGCCGCCGCGTCTGCCGGAGGGGCCGCATCTGCCGGAGGGGCCGCGTCTGCCGGTGCTGCCGGTGCTGCGGCATCAGCCGGGGCGGCAGTTGCCGCAGCCGCGGGGGCGGCCGGAGCGGCTGCTCCATCTGCCGGTGCCGCAGGGGCGGCGGGCGCTTCAGGCTTTGGCGGGGCGGCCAGTTCCGGGGCGATTTCCTTGCCCGGCTTCCAGTCCCAGTCAATTTCGTCTTTATGATACCAGACAATGGCCCCTACAGCTGCCATGCAGAGAATCACAAGCAAGGTAACCAGAATGGGCTTTTTACTTCTTTTGGTGATCAGCGGGTCAATAAAACTGCGCTCAGAGTTTGGCGGCAGAACGGCTTCCGAGGTAAGCGCCCCGCCAAGCGTAAAGTTAACGGGCACTTTACTGTTTACTGCCCAGCCAGAGGCCTCCAGCAGGGGGCCAAGGGTGCGCTTTCTCAGTTTGAGCCAGGCCAGAACCACAGAGGGGCCGGAAACCAGCAGGAATATGCCCAGTAACAGCAGCGGGAATTGCCACCAGGTCAGGGAAA
The DNA here is from genome assembly GCA_030266525.1 of Desulfovibrio sp. OttesenSCG-928-G15. The sequence continues at coordinate 11,805 of JAJDIC010000058.1, forward strand.
GCAGAGCCGAGGCAATGCTTGCCAGTGCCGTGCCGATAGCGCCGAGAGCAAGACCGACGGCAGCGAAAATGCCTACGCTTCTGCCGATATCAAAACCTTGGGCGGGTGGCTTGCCCGCGGTTACGCTTGTAGCGGCAACGTCCATTTTTTGGGCGGCTGAAGCGGTAATCGACTCCTGCTTGCTTGTGGCGAATTTGGAAATTTGCTCACCGGCCATTCTTGCCAGACGTTTGTAAGGCTGCCAGATAGCCTGACGCATGCTGATCGGGTTGGTAATTACCTTTACGAGCGTGGCGTCCCAGTCAGAGCCGTCATTGTCAACATACACCCCGTTTCTGCCATCCAGCAAAAGGTCTGCGTCGCCAGCGGTTACTGCGGCTACAATGGTTTTTGTGTTGGCTTCCGCTTCCGGCGCACCAATGCGGTGACACACGCAATATACCAGGCAAAGCTGGCTGTATGAAGCCAGGGTCGAGTGCTTGTCCACATCTACAACCGGCAGGCACAAGTGGCAGCCGCGTCCATCTATGAAGAGGGTGCCGGACTGGAACGAGGCATTGTGGCGCAAAGAATAAAAGTCATAAAACGAGACAAAGTTCATCAAAAGGCGGTGCAGGTGCAGATAATACAGCACCAGGCGTTCCACCTGTTCGATGTCCTTGGAGGCCGCAGGCACAGAAGCGTCCAGATCGGCTGCGTCGGCAAAACGTTGGGCCACATCGCCGTCCAGTATTTCGTCAATGCGCTCGTCCGTCAGATCGTCCGGGCGCATGGTGGCTTCCACCGTAACTTCTGCGGTCAGGGGAGCGGGCTTTTGCGAAAGGGCTTCGGCGTACCCGGAAAACTTTTGTTGCAACTCCTGCCAGTCGGCACGGGTCAGGTCTTCCTTGCCGCTCAGAAGAGGTTCGGCAAGGCCGAAAAAGTGGGTTACCCGCTCACGCCAGGCCGGGTTGAGGCCGGATGAAATGTGCAGCGGCCTGTCCGCTTCAACGCGGGATATGGGCAGGGCGGCAAGGCTGC